>NZ_JBHWVI010000176.1:0-18571 GCF_042737005.1 Streptomyces sp. NPDC060027 | reverse complement strand
TCGTGCCGGGGTGGCCCGTGCTGTTCCCCGGCGCCCCGCGGCCCGACCCGACGCGGGGGTTGGTCCGGCCGTCGGCGCCCCCGCCCGCGCCCGGGGCGGCCGATGTCGGGGCCGCCGACGCGCTCGCCGAGGGGGCGGCCGGGGTGGCGTCGGTACGGCTGGGGATCAGGAGGGAGCAGCCGAAGCCGACGACGGCCGCCGCGACGACCGCGATCACCACGGCCGCCCGGCGCTGTCCGGGCCCGAGGCGCGGGCGACCCACGGGACGCGGTGGGCGGGCATCGCCGTCGGGTGCGGGGGGTTCCTCCGTCTTGCCGCCGGGGACAGGCGGGAGTTCCTCTGTCTCGCCGTCGGTCCGGGTGTGTGGGACGGGTTCGGCCACGGTCTCGTGGCTGCGGTAGTCCTTGTCCTGGCGTATCTCGTCGAGCAGCTGGGCCAGCGCGTCGGTGCGGCGCGGGCGCAGCACGCGGATGGGCTCCAGCGCGGGGCGGTCGTCCGGTGAGTCGGACGCGGGCGGTGTGGGCACGGTGGTCTCCTTCCGTCCCGTGGCAGAGACCTGAGTTGTCCCTCTGCGAGTGATACGCAACGCCCGCTCCGGAGGTTCAGTCGATGCCACGCCCGGGGAAGCCACGCGGGACGCCCGTGAGGCGCTTGATGAGTTCCTCACCGCCAGGAGCGATGTCGCCCGCCAGCTGATATGCAGAACGTCAGCGCGAGCACCACGAAGCCGTTGAGGAACATCCGCCCAACAGCAGGACGTACTGCAGAGGTGCACGCCAGCGGCAGAGCGCACCCACTCCACACTCATCACTGATCACTGATCACTGATCACTGATCACTGATCACTGGCAACGGGCACGGGCCTCCGCGCGTTGACCGGCAAGCGTGAGTCGGCTGCCCCGCGCGTCCTTCATCGTCCTCAACTGCTGGTCCAAGTTCTCCTTGGCGCTGTCGGACAGCGACCAACCCAGCGGAGCCTGCGCGCCCGGGCCTCGGACGTTGGGAAGCCGAAGGTAGTTGCCGCAACCGAAGGCCTCGAAGGCACGCTGACGCGCGCTCGCGTCTTTCGTGTTGTACGCCCTGAATAGGCCCTTGATCGGCACGAAGAGCTCGTGGGGGCGGCCAGGTGGTGTCTCGGAGGCCACACTGCTGTAGCCGTTGTCGATCTGGACGAGCACCAGCTCGATCTTCCGGGCGTGGGCGCGGGCTCGGCCTCGGCCGCAGTTCACCGCACCGGCGACCTGGTTGTGGCAGTCCACCAGCGGCTTCAGCTCGTTGAAGAGATCCACCGCTGTCAGACTGCCGGTGCCTTCCACATAGCCCCCGTCCACCACGGACAGCCAGGCCGGCGCTCTCGCACCCTTCTTCACCGTCTCGTCGCAGGTTTCGGTACTGAGCCGCCCGGACGGCGTGATGTACGGGAAACGTGCCGACAGGAGTGCCGCCGTGGAGCGCCGGACATCCTGCCTGCCGCACAGGAACCCGCCGCGGAGGTCGATCAGCGTCGGGCCGCCCTTCTCCCCGTGGGTGCCGTCCTCCGGGCGCCGGGCGCAGGACGTCGGCCCCACCGGCCGGTCGAAGGCTCCGAGCCGGACCGGGGCCGTAAGAACCCGGCAACCGCTCTCAATGGCAGTGCCGTTGAGCAGCGCGAGCGGGTTCCAATAGGGTCCGCGCCGCTGCCAGGTGGCGTAGAAGTCCTTCTTCAGTTCCCGCTGCCTGCCCTCCCACGACTGCTCCAGCACCGCCGCGCGGTCCTTCCCCGGGAATCCGATGAAGGAGCGCGGCAGGTCGACGTACGTCATCCAGGCGAGCGGAGCGGACAGGTGGTCCGCGCCGAAGACCCACCTGTGACTCGCGGAGTCGTTCGTGCGGGGCCGGGCGATCCATGAGATCGCGCCGAGGCTGCCGCCGGAGATGCCGCTGACGGCGAAGACGGGTGCACGGCCGTCCGTCGGGTCGCACCCGGAATCCCGCGCCGGTGTGATGGGCGTCGGCGGGAAGAGCTTGTCCAGCACGCCGGCCGTCCAGTACGCGGCACGGACGCCACCGCCGGACGCAGCGACGACCACCAGCGGGAGCGGGCCCTTCGCTGGGGCTGTCGCGCAATTGGCGTCCAGCCACTGGTCGAACTGCTCGGCGAGGTCCGGCAGATCGGCAGGGCCTGCTTCCGTGCTGTCGACGGTGACCCGGACGAGGTGGCTCCCCTGAGCGTCGATGAACGAGGCGAGCAGGAACCAGACGAGGAGGAAGGAGAAGACGGGCGTCCGCCGCAGGCCCAGCAGCCGGAATCCGGCCACAGGCGTGGCTCGCTCCGACCAACGCTGGAGTTCGTTCAGGAGGACCAGCAGGACGCAGAGGAAGAACGTCAGCACCGCGAGGGGACCCGTATGGGCGGGCAGACTCCAACGGTAGGCGTCGGCCAGCGTGGAGATGGAAACACCCACGAACACCACGCAGAAGACCGCAAGCACCGTGTAGAGCTGCGATTTGCTGTCCCGAGCCGTCGGCGGTTGCGATTCGCTGTCCTGGTCCGTCGGCGGTTTCGCCCAACTCCACTCACTCTCCGCCCATTTCAGTACGGCCGGCAGGGCGATCCCCGTCAGCGCGCATGCGAGACCGCAGAAGGCGAGGGCGATCGCGGTCGGCCGATGGGGGCCGACGACCGCGGTGGCCACTGCGGCACGGACGGCGAACACCCCGAGGGCAAGCAACGGCAGAGCGGCCAACAGCCGCGCGGTGGAGAGGAGCCCCGCCCGCCGCACATCCTGCTCGGGGATCATCTTGGCCCTGCCCCTAGCCGTCTTCCGCGCATCGGAGAATCCGCGTTCCCCCGTCTGTGTGCCGAACCGCCAGGCCGCGCCGCCGAGCGCGGACAGGACCACGATGAAGGCGAGGAGCGCGGCCGGCGCCCGCAGCCGGAGCCAGCAAAGTCCCCCGACGAGCGCTAGGGCGGCGAGCAATGCCAGGTATCCCTGCGGCACCGGCCGGTACTCCTGGTCGGCGGTCAGCGCGGTCCGGTGGACGCTGCGCCACAGCAGCAGGGCGAAGACGAGCGCGGCCACTGGCGTCCACAAGGCGGTGCCCGCACGATCCGGCAGGGCAAGCAGCGCGTCCTGAACCTGGTCCATGCCGAACCCCGTGAGCAGGAGCAGGAGCACGGCGGCCAGACCAGCCTGGAGACGAATCAGGCCGATGTACCTCGGCCTGCCCCAACTGCTCAGGACCCTGGTGCGGACGATCAGCATGCCCAGCAACATCAGGGCCAGGACGATGAGCGCCCATTTGGCGCAGGAAGCCAGACCCGCGAAGTCGCCCAGCCGGTCGATCGCGTGGGGGGTCCAGCCATGCCAGGAGAGGGCAAGCTGGCAATAGTCCTCAAAGAGTTCCACCACGCAGAGGAGACCGGCCAGACACAGCAGGACGGGCCACCCGCTGCCCGTGGCCAGCGAGGCCGCGACCGGGTCGTTCGTGGCGATGGACCCGTCGGGGTCGAGCGGGAGTCGGCCGCGCAGACGTCTGACAGCCCGGAGGAACAGGAAGGTATAGAGCGCGACGAAGAACAGATCGAGGGCAACGTATACCCGGATCAGCTGCCGGGCTTGCTCCCCCTCTGTCTGCGGTACGACGGGCCGGCCGGCCGTACTGGCGTTTCGGAACGCCTTCAAGCACTCATTCACCCGGTCGGCGGGCCCCTTGTCGACCGACGTGCCCTGCACCCGGGTTGGCGAGGTCGCGTCCGGCAGGGTCTCGGTCCACACGCACCAGGCCGTCCGCCGGTTCTCACGTGCTTCCTGAGACGTGGCGTCCAGCTGGAGACCCCCGAGGGTGGCGGCGGGATACCCGGGCGCCTCAATCCTGCCGAGAGCGGCATCCACCTCGAGCACGCTGACGAATAGCAGGAGCAGCAGGACACACGCGGCGGGAATCCTCCCCCTCGCCCACACACGGCCCAGCCGCGAGAACATGGAAGTTGGGGGCACGTGCACCTCGCGCTCGCAGTCAGACGTCGCCACGACGCTCACAGTGTCGAAGACAGACACGGAAGATCTCGGAACGAATCGCAGCACAACAGGCTGAAACTCCCGGCAGCACGTTGCCGCCAGGCACACGGAAGCGGATCACTCCCCCGGGTCGGCGGGCTGGAATGAGCGCGGTGGCGACTGCCGGCGCGAGGTAGTCATCTCAACGACCCGCTCGTCCGTCTCGCGCGGTTCCGACTCCGGACTGCGGCAGGTGACGTGCACGCTCTCGCACCGGGTCCGGGTGTCCGGCTCGCCGGTCAGCGCCTCCCCCAGCGCGTTCGCGGTCAGCGCGGAGCCGAGCCGCCGTCCGCCCGACGCCAGGCCGGTCGTGCCCCATTCACCCCGAGAAGCCGCGGCGCCCCAGGCGCCTCAGGCTTCTCCCTTGTCCTTCACCTGCCCGCCCGTTTATAGTCCTGATGACTATAAAGGAGTCGTCCGTGAACTGGAACCTCAGCTGGACCGAAGCGCTCGGCTTCGCCACCGGCGCCGTCTGCGTCTGGCTGGTGGCCCGCCAGCACATCGCCAACTGGCCCGTCGGCATCGCCAACAACGTCTTCTTCATCGTGCTCTTCGTCCAGGCCGGCCTGTACGCCGACGCCGGCCTCCAGGTCGTCTTCATCGCGCTGTCCGCCTACGGCTGGTGGACCTGGGCCCACAGCGGCGGACCCGCCACCGACGGCGCCCTGCCCGTGCGCCGCACCACGGGTGTCGAATGGGCCTGGCTCGCTGCTGCCGGAGTGCTGGGCACCGCCGCCCTCACCCTGCTGCTGGACCGGGCCACCGACTCCACCGTCCCCTTCTGGGACGCGCTCACCACCGCCCTGTCCCTGACGGCCACCTACGGCCAGTGCCGCAAGCTGCTGGAGTCCTGGTGGCTGTGGATCGCCGCCGACCTGGTCTACATCCCGCTGTACGCCTACAAGGGCCTGTACCTGACCTCCCTGTTGTACATCGGCTTCCTCGCCCTGTGCGTGGCCGGCCTCCTCGGCTGGCGGCGCACCCTCGCGACCGCCGCCCCCCGCCCCGCCACGGCGGTGACCGCGTGAGCGTCGCCACCCGCACGTACCGGCACGGCTTGGTGCTCGGCAAGTTCTATCCGCCGCACGCCGGCCACCACCACCTCGTCCGCACCGCCCTCGCACAGTGCGACCGGCTGACCGTCCTGGTCTGCGCCGCCTCCGTGGAGTCGGTGCCGCTCGCCGACCGGGTGGCGTGGATGCGCGAGGCCCACCCAGGGGCCGTGATCGTCGGCGCCGTCGACGACCACCCGGTCGACCTGCACGACCCCGCGGTGTGGGACGCCCACATGGCGGTCTTCCGCACGGCCGTCCCGGAGCCGGTGGACGCCGTGTTCACCTCCGAGTCCTACGGCACCGAGCTGGCCCGCCGGTTCGGTGCGGCCGAGGTCCGTGTGGACCCCGACCGCACCGCGTACCCCGTCTCCGGCACAGCCGTACGCAAGGACCCGGTGGGCTGCTGGGAATTCCTCGGCCCGGGCGTGCGCGCCGCCCTCGCCCGGCGCGTGGTCGTCCTCGGCGCCGAGTCCACCGGCACCACCACCCTCTCCCGAGCGCTGGCCGCCCACTACCGCGAGCGCGGCGGTATCTGGACGGACACCGGCTGGGTGCCCGAGTACGGGCGCGCGTACAGCGAGGAGAAGCTTGCCGCCCTGCGGGCTGTCGCCCCCGGAGCCGACTGGGCGGAGGCCGAGTTCACCTCCGAGGAGTTCCCCGTCATCGCCCGCCGCCAGGACGACGACGAACAGCGGGCAGCCCGTGGCGGCTCCCCCGTACTCTTCTGCGACACCGACTCCTTCGCCACCACGATCTGGCACGAGCGCTACCTCGGCGCGCCCAGCCCCGAGGTGGCGGCTGTCGCCGCCCGCACCCTGCGCCACCTGTACCTGCTCACCGACCACGAGGGCGTGCCCTTCGAGGACGACGGCCTGCGCGACGGCCCGCACCTGCGCCCGTGGATGACCGGCCGGTTCCGGGAAGAACTGGAGCGCACCGGCCGCCGGTTCCTGCTGGTCACCGGCAGCCCCGAGGAGCGGCTGCGCACCGCCGTGGCGGCGGTGGAAGGCCTGCTCGCCGAGGGCTGGCACTTCAACGACCCGCTCCCGGAACACCGGTGACGGCCGCCGCCCCGTACGACCCGTCCGCGTACGAGCCGTTCGCGGTGACCGTCGACCTCGCCGTGCTCACTGTGCGCGCCGGTGCCCTGCAGGTGCTGCTGATCCGGCGCGGCCAGGAGCCGTACGCGGGCGCCTGGGCGCTGCCCGGCGGCTTCCTGCTGCCCCGCGAGTCGGCCGAGGAGGCCTGTCGCCGCGAACTCGCCGAGGAGACCGGCCTGCCGGAGTCCCTGCTCGACGGCCTCCACCTGGAGCAGGTGCGCACCTACAGCGACCCGGATCGCGACCCCCGGATGCGGGTGGTCTCGGTGGCCTTCGCCGCGTTGGTCCCCGATCTGCCCGAACCCTCGGCCGGCGGCGACGCCGCCCAGGCCCGCTGGCTGCCGCTCGCCGAGGCCGAGGCCGCCGCCCTAGCCTTCGACCACGATCGCATCCTCGCCGATGCCCGCGAACAGGTCCAGGCCAGGCTGGAGTACACCTGCCTGGCCACCGCCTTCTGCCCGCCCGAGTTCACCCTCGGCGAGTTGCAAGCCGTCTACGAAACGGTCTGGGACACCGGCCTCGACCGCCCCAACTTCCGCCGCAAGGTGCTCGCCACCCCCGGCTTCGTGCAGGCCGTCCCCGGCGGCGCCCGCCTGACCGGCGGCCGCGGCAAACCCGCCGCGCTCTACCGCGCCGGCCCGGCCACCGCCCTGCACCCGCCCCTGCTCCGGCCGGAAGGCGCCCCTGGTCGAGGCTGATCTGTTCGGCGACCTGGTCGGCCGGCGCCATTCCGCCACGCACGGAGCAGGTGGCAGCGGACGGAGCCACAGCCGCCCTTGGGTACCGGGCCGCAGAAGATGAGTGCTACTACTCAGGCCCCGGGGACCCGTACGGCCGACGATGAAGGTCAACACTGTCGAGATCGGGAGACCGAACATGCTCAGCCGCCTCGCCGACGTCCTGGTGCCCGCCTTCGGCCGCCTCACGATCACCACCGACGCGGGCGCCGAACTCGCCCCCGGCAGCATCATCGTCGCGAACCACACCTCGCTCGCCGACCCCGCCATCATGCTCGCCGCGCTGCACCGCCTCGGGGTTCGTCCGGTTGTCATGGCGGCTGCCGGGCTGTGGCGCGTCCCGATCCTCGGACGCGCGCTTGCCCGCGAAGGGCATATTCCCGTCCACCGGGGCGACCGACGCGCAGCGGACGCCTTGAATGGAGCCGCTGAGGCACTGGAGCGCGGGCGCCTGGTTCTGATCTACGCCGAGGGCGGTCTCCCGCACCGGGGAGACGCCGCAGAAGCGGCCCCCGAGGCCTTCCGCAGCGGCTTGTCCCGGCTCGTCGAGCGAACCGGTGCTCCCGTCGTGCCCGTGGGCCAGGCCGGCGCCCGTCGGGTCACCTCAGGAAACATGGCCAAGCAGCTCGCAGGCCTGTTCACGGCACCCCTGCGCCGCCCGCAACTGCACGTGCACGTGGGCGAACCAGTCCAGTTGACAGCAGACGGTGCCGCCCGGACCGAGCGGGCCCACACAGCGGTGACGGCCGCCTGGCGAACGGCGGCCGCCCGGCTCGGAGAACTCGACGCGCTCGCCGCATAGGCCGACGGCGTCCGCCACAACCCCGCGGCAGCCCGTCCCAGCCCGTCCGGCGAGGTGGACCGGCCGGCGAGGAAACCGCGGCCGGGCGGCGAGTGCGGCACGAAGCCGATGCCCAGCTCATGGCAGGCGGGCAGCGCCCCGGCTTCGACGCCGAGGTCCACGCCGTCCATCTACGCAGGGTTCGGCAGCGCGGTCGGTCCTCCATGCCGACGAACGGGCCGACGCCCACTGACTCGGCCCGTCCCCCGTTCGTGCAACCGCCCGCCCTCTCCTCGTGTCCGCCGGTACGATCACCCCACGCGAGCGGGGGGCTCGTGAGCGAGGGGGGCGGGGATGAGCAACGGCAACACCGTTGTGTACAGGAGCACTTGGCCGTGGCGGGTCGCCGCGTCATTAGCCACGGCGGCCGTGGTGCTCAGCGGCTGCGGTTCCGGGGACGACGGCAAGGCGGCCGGGCCGAGCCCTTCGGCACCATCGAGATCCCCCGCGGCGGCCACGTCCCGCTCTCCCTCGGCCGCCGCGTCCGCGTCCTCCTCGGGTGGTGACGCGTCGTCGCTGACGCCGTTCGAGGCCGACCCCGCCAAGGTGCCCAGGACGAAGAGCCGGGCCGAGGCGCTGGCGGCGGCCGTCGCGCTGAAACCGCAGGGGTGGGGCGCGGATTTCCGGGCGCAGCGGCCGGCCGTGAGCACCCCGGGCACCGTCGCCGTGCTGGACGGGCAGTGCCGGTGGGAGCGGCGGGCGCTGCCCAAGGGCGTCCTGGCCTCCCTGTCCCTCTACAGCGAGATTCCCGCCGCCGACGGCAAAGGCGAGCTCAAGGTGAGCGCGGCGGTCACCGTGCACACCACCGTGCGAGACGCCGACGAGCGGCTGGCCTCCACCTTGGAGGAGCCGTTGCGCTGCCGCCAGCAGCAGGTCCGTACCGACGAGCGGATCTCCGAACTCATCTCGGCCGCCACTCCCTACGGCCAGGGCAACAACACCTACGCCGACGACCAGGTCGTGGAAATCGGTTCGTATCTCACTGGGAACAGCAAGCAGACCTACCGCTGGTACGTCACCCGGCTCGGCACGGTGACGCTGGCGGTATCGGTGAAGGGCGCCAAGGGCTACTCGGACAACGAGTTGGACAAGTACACGTCGCACGCCAACGTCACGATGCTCAACCGTGTGGAGTTCGAGCTCGGAGGAGACAGCTGATGGAGCCGCTGCGTTCGTCGGACCCCGCGCGTATCGCGGACCATCGCCTGCTCGGGCGGCTCGGCGCCGGAGGCATGGGCGTGGTGTACCTGGCGCGCACGCCGGGCGGCGCGCTGGTGGCACTGAAGGTGCTGCTCGCCGAGTACGCCGAGGAGCCGGGCTTCAAGGAGCGGTTCCGCCGCGAGGTCGAGGTCGCCCGGCAGGTCGACAGCCCCTGGGCGGTACCGCTGGTGAACGCCGACCCGGACGCCGAGGCTCCATGGCTGGCGACGGCGTTCGTGCCCGGACCGTCGCTGGGCGAGGCCGTGACCGCCTACGGGCCGCTGCCCGAGCGCGGTCTGCGGCTGCTCGGCGCCCGGCTGGCCGAGGCGCTGGGCGAGGTGCACCGGGCCGGGCTGGTCCACCGGGATCTGAAGCCGGGCAATGTGCTGATCGCCCATGACGGGCCGCGACTCATCGACTTCGGCATCGCCCGCGCGCCGGAGGACCGGACGCTCACGGCGACCGGGATGGTGGTCGGCACACCCGGCTATCTGTCTCCCGAGCAGGCCGAGGGGCGGGGCGGGGAGGGCATCGGCCCGGCGAGCGACGTGTTCTCCCTCGGCTGTGTCCTGGCGTTCGCGGCGACCGGCCGCGCGCCGTTCGGCACCGGAGCGGTCGACGCCCTGCTCTACCGTGCCGTCCACGACCCGGCGGACCTCGACGGCGTGCCGGCGTGGCTGCTCGAGGTGCTGGGCCGCTGTCTGGAGAAGGATCCTGCCCGGCGGCCGGATGCCGGTGAGTTGGTGCGCGAGCTGTCGGCCGACGGCACCGCCCAGGACGAAGGGACCTCCGAGGCCACACCGCGCGACCAAGGGACGTCCGAGACCGCACCGCGGGACGAGGAGGCGTCCGGGTGGCTGCCCGAGCCGGTCGCCCGGCTGATCGCCGAGCGCTCGGCCGCCGCGCTCGCGCTTCCTGACATCGACCACACGCTGGCGCCGTCCGACACACCGGCCGCTGCCGACCCGACACAGCCCGACACGCATGAGATGTCCGGGCCTGCGGAGCCGCGGGACTCCCGCCCGGCCGGGCGGCGTCGTTTCCTGCTGCTCGCCGGCGGGGCCGTGGCGCTGGCGGCGGGCGGGGGCGGGGCCTGGTGGGCGGTCGCCCGCGACGGCGGCTCGGGAGGCGAGAGCCCTGCCGCCGCCGCGTCCTCACGCCGGCCGGTGCACACCGTCGCGCTGCACGGCGACCTCAGCGGACCGCAGCGGGAGACGGGCCGGGCCCAGGAGCGCGGACTGCGGCTCGCGGTCGCGGAGTTCAACGCACGCGCCGACGCCCCGTTCACCGTGAAGGTCAAGGCGGTCGACGACGGGGGTGATCCGGCGGCCTCGGCCCGGCTAGCCGCGGAGCTCACCGATGATCCGGCGGTCCTCGCCGTGGTCGGCCCGACCACCGACGAGACCGGGCAGGCGGCGCTCGCGACGTACGACGCCGGGCTGCTGCCGGTCGTCGGCGTGTCTCCCGGCACGACCGCCCTGTCCATCCAGGGGTTCCGCTCGTTCCTGCACGCACGGCTGCCCGACGCGGTGCTGCCCGTCTACGTGAGCAACTACCTGCGCGGCACGGCGCGATCGCGCAAGGTCGGCATCGTCGTCGATCGCCCGGCCGGCAACTACGGGACGAATCTGGGCAGTTCCCTCAGCAATGCGCTCGGCGCCATCCCTTACCCGTCCGTTCCGGAAGTGGTCAGCGCGATGCGCCGCGACTTCGGCAGCGCGGTGGACGCGGTGCTCTCCGCCGGGGCCGACTCCGTGTTCTTCGCCGGTCTGCCCGACCGGGGAGCGCTGATCGCCGCGACATTGCGAGAACGCGCCTTCCCGGGTGCGCGGGTGTCCGGACCGGCGCTGCTGGACGAACGATTCCTGACGCAGGCTCAGGAAGGCGCCGAGGGCTGGGTGATGGTGGCCCCGGTCATCGACGCGACCCGCAAACCCGAGGCGCGGAAGTTCGCCGCCGCCTACCGCGAGCGCTTCAAGGAGGCGCCGCCCCGGTACGCGGCGGAGGCCTACGACGTGACCGGGATGCTGCTCAAGGCCCTGGCCGGGCTGCCGTCGAAGAGCCGAACCCGGCAGAACCTGCTCACGGCCGTCCGGGACGGGAAGTACGAGGGCATCACCAAGACGTTCGCCTTCAAGCAGAACGGAATGATGGTCATCGACGGCACCGGCGGCTTCCTCTGGCGGGTGGACCACGGTGCCTTCGTGTACGACGGCCCCGCGCCGCTCACCGTCTGATGGAGCCCCTGCGGGTCGGCGACCCGTCGCGGATCGGCCGCTATCGTCTGCTGCGGCGGCTGGGCGCCGGCGGCATGGGCGTGGTCTTCCTGGCCCGTGCGCCGGGCGGGGCGATCGCCGCGGTGAAGACGGTCCGGTCCTCGTACGCCGACGAGAGCGGGTTCCGGGCCCGCTTCCGCCGTGAGGTCGAGGCCGCCCGGCAGGTCGGCAACCGCTGGGTGGTCCCGCTGCTGGACGCGGACGCCGACGCGGAGACACCGTGGCTGGCGACCTCGTACGTGCCGGGGCCCTCGCTCGCCGAGGCGGTGCACGCCTTCGGGCCGCTGTCGCTCGCTTCCGTACGGGTGCTGGGCGTGCGTCTCGCCGAAGCGCTCGAGGCGGTGCACGGGGCCGGTCTGGTGCACCGCGACGTGAAGCCGGGGAACGTCCTGCTGGCCCCGGACGGGCCACGGCTCATCGACTTCGGCATCGCCCGCGCGCCGGAGGCCACCGCGCTCACTTCCAGCGGTGTGATCGTCGGCTCGCCCGGCTTCCTGTCGCCCGAGCAGGCGCGGGCGCGGGGCGGCGAGACCGGGCCGCCCAGCGACGTGTTCTCGCTGGGGTGCGTGCTGGCGTTCGCCGCGACCGGGGTGCGGCCGTTCGGCGGCGGCGCTGCGGCGGGGGTGCTGCTGCGCACGGTCTACGAGGAGCCCGATCCGGCGGCGCTCCCGGACGGTCTGACACCCCTGCTGAGAGCCTGCCTGCACAAGGATCCGGCCGACCGCCCGAGCCTGGCGCGGCTCCGTGCGGCGCTCGGGGAGAAGGCGGCGGCCGACTCCGCCGAGTCGTCCGACTGGCTGCCCGCGCCGGTCACCCGGCTGATCAACGACAGGTCCGCCGCCGTGCTCACCATCGGCGCGATCGAGCCGACCCAGGTGTCCGCGTCCACACCGTCGAACACGGCGAGTACGGCGTCGCCGGAGGCCGCGACGCTGACGGCCGTCACCGCCACCGGCCCCACCCCGCGCGCAGTCGGCCGCCGCGGCTTCCTGCGCCTCGGCTCGACGGCGGGACTCCTCGCGGCGGGCGGTGGCGGGGCCTGGTGGTGGAGCACACGGGCGAAGCCGCCGACGTCCACGCCGTCCGGGACCGGCCCTCGGCGCCCAGAACTGGTCGTGGCGTTCCACGGCGATCTGACCGGCGCCGACAAGGACATCGGGAAGGCCCAGCTCAACGGCGCCCGGCTGGCCGTCGAACAGCTCGACGCGCAGAGCGACCGCCCTTTCCGGCTGAAGCTGCGGACGTACGACGACGGCGGCGACACCGGGCGGGCCGACGAGCTGGCCGCCCGGCTGACGAAGGACGCCGAGCTGCTCGCCGTACTGGGCCCCACCACCGACGCCTGCTTCCACGCCACCGAGAGGACGTACACCAAGGCGGTGATGCCCGTCGTGTCCGTCTCGGTGGGCACCGACACACTGAGTTCGACGTCCGGTACGAGCGTCTTCCACTGCCATGCGGCGCTGCACGTCACGTACGGGCTTCTCGCCGCCCCCATCGTCCGCTACCTCAGCAACCACGTCGACTCCCGGAAGGTGTTCCTCGTGGACGACCGGGCGCAGGACGACTTCGCCTGGACCGTGTGCGACCAGACCGAGCAGGCGCTGCGGCGGAACGGCCGGGACGCCACGGTGACCCATGTGGCCGCCGGGAAGATCGACTACGCGTCGCTCGCCGCCGAGGTGAGGTCCGCCCACGCGGACGCGGTCGTCTTCACCGGCGACCCGGCCCGGGCCGCCGGACTCGCGACGGCGCTGACCGCCGCGCGGTTCACCGGCGCCAGGATGGCGACGGAACGCGCTCTCGACCCACGGTTCCTCGCGTCGGCCGGCGCCGCCGCGACGGGCTGGGTCTTCGTCACCTCCTTCACCGACCCGACGGCCCGCCCGTCCGCCCGCGCGTTCACGGCGGCCTACCGCGCCCGCTTCGGCGCCGACCCCGGCCGGTATGCGGCGGAGGCCCACGACGCCGTGATGTTCCTGGCCAAGGCCTGCGACAAGGGCGGCACCACGCTGACAGAGCGGGGCGCGATCGCCCGCCGGATGCCCGAGATCACGTATTCCGGCATCACCCGCACGGTCAAGTACGAGTCGGGGTACGGCTACAACCACGACGCGATGTTCGAGTTCCAGGTCGTCGACGGCGCGTTCCGGTACCTGGGGCACTACCGGGATGCCGCGGTGTCATGAAGTGGGACGGCCGCTGTGTGTTCCGGCCGTATGCAGACCCGTCGTGCGTCGTCAGGGCGGGCGGCAGCGCTCCGGGATGGGAAACGGGTGGCGTGCGTGTCCCGCGGTTGTCCGGATCGGCGTCACCGGCCACCGTCCGATCCCGGCACGGGTCCTGCCCTCGGTCCGCTCCGGCCTTGCCCGCCGGGTCCGGGAAGGACGGATCGGTGGCGGTGGTGTCGGCCGGGCCCTTCGCCCGGGGGCTTGATGCTCCAGGCGTCGGCGAGGAAGTCAGCGGATGCGGCGGGCGCGGGCGGCTTCTGCAGCCGCAAAGGGCCAGGCTGCGTCGGGACGGCCGCGTGCTTCGGGTCGGTGGCGGCCTTGTCAGTGGTGGCCCACTCCCGGGCTTCGGCCTCGGTGAAGAACAGCACCTGCGTCTCGCTCGCGGTGCCGCCGATGACGACCTGGGCGCGGCCCTGGTGCTTGGTCGACTTGGTGCGGGGTCACCTCGGGGGCGAGCATGCGCCAGGCGTTCACGCTGTAGCGGGCCAGGATGCGGGTCGCGAACTGCTCGCGGACTGCCGGTCCTCCCAGGGCCCGGGCGGTCACGGACTGCGCGACCAGGAGCACGTGCATGCGCAGCTGGCGGCCCATGTAGAGAATCTCGTTGAGCGCGTCGACGGCCGGGGAGACCTTCGGGTCGCCGGACTCGCGGATCTTCTCCCAGTAGCGGGCCACTTGCTTCATCGTGGCGTTGATCTCTTCGAGGAGGATCAGCAGCCGCGGACCGATGCCGTGCGGGTCGGCGTCGATGCCGAGTTCGTCGGCGACCCGGGTACGGCGCCGGCCTTCCATGCCGAGCGCCCACGGGTGGGAGATCCGCTTGAAGTCGAGGACGAACACGAGCGAGCCGTGGTGGAGCATCTGGCAGGCGATGCAGCGCAGGGTCACCGACTTGCCGCCGCCGGTGGAGGCGTTGACCAGGATGTGCGGGGAGTCCGCGTCGAGGTCGACGGAGACGATCCGGTTGCTGGACCCGATTCCGATGATCGGTGCGGACTCCTTGGCCTTGGCCACCAGCTCGCGCACCTTGGGGTCCTTGGAGGCAGCCTTCGCCGGGGGCTTGCGGGTCTTCTTCACCAGCACGTACGGGTTGCGCCCGGCCGGATGCCAGGAGAACGTCACGCCCTCCAGGGCGAGTTTCTGGGTGATGAGGTCGGCGACCACGTCGCGGGAGAACCGCAGGTGCGTGGGCAGATCGACGCGTATCGACGCGTCGTCGTCGGTGAAGTTCTTCGGGATGTGCAGGTAGCGGCGCGGCGCTGTCTCCTCCGCGATCCCCAGCGGGATCGTGAGCGCCTCGTGCAGCGGGACGACCCACTCACGCATCAGCTCCCGGCGCTCACGGGTCAGCAGCCCGTACGCGACACCGCCGACGGCCATCGCGGAGGCCGCGCCGATCCCCCGTCTCCAGCGTGGCCAGGGTGGCGTCCCGGTTCCCCCACAGGTCCTGGAAGGTCTGCGCGGTGGATTCGGGATCCCGGCTGAGCAGGGCTGCTCTCGGCAACCCCAGCCCCCAGCACCAGGCGGAAGGACAGACGCTGCCACCCGGCCCGGTAGGAGCGGCGGGGTACGCGGCCCTCCACCTTCGGCAGGAGGCGGGTGGCCGACCGCCAGAACGTGGCGTCGGTCCGCTTCACGCCGTCCAGGTCCCGCCCGGCCAGGGCCCGGCCGATGCCGAGCATGAGGGATTCGGCGTTCTCCTCCACCTGCTTGTCGAACTCGTCTGCGCCATGCCGTCCAACGCCCTTCGTGCCGGGTGTGCGTGGGGCGCAACGGTGCCGTCGGAAGCGGACACCTACGGCCGGACGACAGGCGTGACCGTGTACGCGAGGCGCACGGGATGGGGTGAATAGGGCCGTTTCATGCCCAGGAGAGTGATCTCACCGGATTCAGGTGGGTTGGGGGTGTACGCGTCGGAACGATGGCTGTGTTCGGCATGATCGCCGCGACACAAAAGGAGACGTCGAAGCATGTCCAAGCCTGTCGTCAATATCTGGGGTACCCCTCCGGGGTCTGAGCGCGCCGCCGTGCAACCCGCCCCCTGGGACACCAAGTGGGATCTCCGCACCATGACCACCAGCGGAACCGCCTGGGTCTTCTACAGGTCACCCGGCGAGAAGGTCCTCAAGCGACCGGTGATCCTCGCCGACGGCTTCGCCCCGGAAGGAACCGACGTCGACATCCTGTACGACGGCCTGGAGAAGGGGGAGTACCCGTTCATCTCCACGCTGCGCCAGGCCGGCTTCGACGTCATTCTGCTGGGCTTCGCCGACCGCACCGCGTCCGTCCTCGACAACGCCGAGGTCGCGATCCAGTGCATCATGCAGACGCTCGGCGAGCGCGAAGGCGACGCCCCGCTGACGGTGGGCGGCTTCAGCATGGGAGGACTGGTCACCCGCTACGCCCTGGCCAAGCTGGAGCGGCAGAAGATGCGGCACGAGACCGCCACCTACCTCTCCTACGACACCCCGCACCGCGGCGCGTGGCTGCCCCTGGGAGTCCAGGCGTTCGCCCACTACGTGAAGGCCCACTGGGGAGGCGCAGGCAAGCCGCTCTACAACCTCTACTCCGACCTGATCAACAGCCCCGCCGCACGCCAGATGCTGCGCTGGCACCTCGCAACCGGAACCACCACCACACTCGACGTCGCCGCCGGTCAGGACCAGGCACGGACAGACTTCCTGGACGCACTGCAGCGGATGGGCGAGTGGCCCCAGATCCCCCGCCTGCTCGGCGTCGCCAACGGAACGGGCACCGGCGCCGGAAACAACATCCCCGCCGACAGCCCCGCGATGGACACCCCCGGACCGAAGGTGGCCGCGCAGCTGCGTACCCAGGGACAGGGAAGCAAGACCGTCGCCCGGATGCGGGAACTGGGCCAGGCCGAGGTCTCGATCAACACCACCGGCTTCCCCGAAATCGACGGCGCCCCCGGCGGTCTCTTCCCCGAGCTCCTCGGCGGCGCCTCCAACTTCGGCGTGGCCAACATGCTGGCCAACCTTCTCAACAGCGCGGCGGCGCAACCCGCGCACAACGCCTCCACCTTCGTCCCCACCATCAGCGCCGTCGCTGTCGCCGACATCGACAACCACGACGCCCTCTACAGCAAGATCAACTCCGACTACAGCGACCTCCACGACTTCCGCTGCGCCACCACCAACGAAGGCCACACCGTCATGACCCGAGAACTCGGAGAGTGGATCGTGACCAAGCTCAAGGACGCGTAACCACCAGCCGGGACGCCCTCATCGGGCGCGAAACCCGCCTGGGGCCCGGAACCGTACTGGTTCCGGGCCCCAGGACCTGTGCACTGGTCGGCTCCACGAGGCCGCGGTGCCTGACCATGTGCCCGAGTTGGGCGCGTAACAGTGTTGCTCAGCAGGCTTGCCAGCAAATATTGACGGTGTCGCTCCCTGATTACCGTCCAACATCTCCGCCGTCCCGAGATAGCGCTGGCGGGCACCGCCCGGCCCGAATACCTCCACGACCTCCTGCCGGACTACGCCGGCGGAATCCTCGGAGAGGAGATCACAATCCGTAATCACAGGTTGCCGACCAGCCTGCGTCGCTCTTGCCAACTACGTGGCGTCATAGCTCTCTCTGACCAGCGGCAGCCGATTCCGATTCTTGCCAACAAGACTGCGTCGTCACACAGGCGCCAAAAAGGACAACCGTTCGGGGAATGACATCCGGGCCCGTGAGGCGAGATGCTGCCCGCGCGGACGCGCAGGTGGGACCGGCAGTTCAGCGGCGGCGGAGTTCCTCGGACCAGTCCCGTAGCGGGTCGGCGAGGGTGAGGTTGTCGCCGCGGGCTACGGTCTGGAGCAGTTGGGCGCACACGGTGGCTTCGGCTGCGAAGCCGGCCGGGCTGCCCAGGATGGGAAAGGCGTCGCGAACGCGGGCGGCGGTGTCCGGCTTGAGCAGCGTGTAGGCGTAGAGCGTGGCGGCGTCGAAGCCCTGCGGTGCGCGGCCCCAGCCCTCCCGGTCCAGGATCCGCAACGGCGAGGTGAGGTTCGCCCCGTGCAGGTCACCGTGGGCGGTGGTCCAGAAGGCCACCGCAGGGGCCGGGATCCCGAGGAACTCGGGGATGGCCCGGGTCATGTACTGCTCGCGTACGGCGACACGGTCGGTGCCGGCCGCCGACACTTTCTCCAGCGCCTCGGTCAGCTCGGTCCACCAGGAGGCGGGAAGCTGGAGGTCACGCTGCAGGATCGGGTCGTCGGACAGGACCGGCTGGTCGACGCGCTCCGACAGCTCCGCCCGGTAGGCGGTGGCGTCGCCGACGGCCTCGTACATGCCCAGCAACGCGGGCCTGCGCCCGTCGAGGTCGCCGAAGGCTCCGAACTGCAGACGCTCTACCAGCGGGTGCCGTGGTCGGCCGAACCGCTGGACGCGTGGGAGACGCACGAGAACGCCTGGCGGAAGTCGTCCCGGCCCTCCTCCCCCGACTGGGATCCCCAGGACGCGGCGGAGATCGCCCGGCTACGAGCGCGGGAAGTCGAACTCGCCGGGACGGTCGTCACGCACGTGTACTGGAGCAGCCTCGCCCCGGCCGACGTCCTCGCGGCCCGTGACGCGCTCAAGCACCACCACGAGCAGCAGATGGCTGACGCCTCCAGCCAGCCGCAGACCGCTCCTTAAGCCGCGGTCGTCGAGTCTGCCGTTCCGGTCTCGCGGCGGTATGCGGCGTTCAGTTGCTGGGCTTCTTCGAGCTGGTCCTCGAGGATGACAATGCGGCACGCGGCCTCGATCGGCATGCCCTGGTCGACAAGTTCGCGGGCGCGGGCGGCGATGCGCAGCTGGTAGCGGGAGTAGCGGCGGTGGCCGCCCGGGGAGCGCAGCGGGGTGATGAGGCGGGCTTCGCCGGTGGCGCGGAGGAAGCCCTGGGTGGTGCCGAGCATCTCGGCGGCCCGGCCCATCGTGTAGGCGGGGTAATCGTCGTCGTCGAGCCGGTCGAACGAGTCGTCTGCTGTCATCGCACCTCTCTCGTGGAACGCGTGGAGGGGCCCTGGCACCATGTGTGCCAGGGCCCCGAAGGAACTGCTACACCATCTGCCGGCCCTGATACTGCACCGGCCTTCTGTGTCCGCA
>NZ_JBHWVI010000175.1:0-18574 GCF_042737005.1 Streptomyces sp. NPDC060027 | reverse complement strand
CAGCCCGTGACCTGCCGTTTAAGCAGGTCACGGGCCCTTGGTTCCCGGGTGGCGGCGCGTGGATTCGAACCACGGAAGGCTAAGCCGGCAGATTTACAGTCTGCTCCCTTTGGCCGCTCGGGCACACCGCCGGGGATGCTGCCCCTGAGCTCCGCTTCTGCGGTGCTCCCTGGCAACGACGTAAACGATACCTGATGCCCGGGGATGCTTCGCCACCCAATTGATCGACGCTTGGGGGGAGGGGGGTGGCTAGGCTTATGCGGATGCGGCCGGAGGCCTACGCCGGGCTCGACGGCCGCCCCTACGCACCCCGATACAAGGAGCCACAGGACATGGCCGACTCCAGTTTCGACATCGTCTCGAAGGTCGAGCGGCAGGAGGTCGACAACGCCCTCAACCAGACCGCCAAGGAGATCTCGCAGCGCTACGACTTCAAGAACGTCGGCGCCTCCATCTCCTGGTCCGGCGAGAAGATCCTCATGGAGGCGAACTCCGAGGAGCGGGTGAAGGCCATCCTCGATGTGTTCGAGACCAAGCTGATCAAGCGCGGCATCTCGCTGAAGTCGCTGGACGCCGGTGAGCCCCAGCTCTCCGGCAAGGAGTACAAGATCTTCGCGACGATCGAGGAGGGCATCTCCCAGGACAACGCGAAGAAGGTGGCGAAGATCATTCGCGACGAGGGCCCCAAGGGCGTGAAGGCCCAGGTGCAGGGCGACGAGCTGCGCGTCAGTTCGAAGAGCCGTGACGACCTGCAGGCCGTTCAGGCTCTCCTCAAGGGCAAGGACTTCGACTTCGCCCTGCAGTACGTGAACTACCGGTAGAACGCCTGGGAGAGCTCCTGGCAGAACGCCTGGTGACACGTCCTTCACGCCGAGCGCCGACACGCATCGCCGGTACATCGCCGACCCGCCACAGGGCCCGGTCGCCGCGGGGCGGTGCCTGCCGGGCTGATCATTGCCGGGGCGTCTCGTCTCGCGGTGCCGGGAAGCAGGAACCGGCCGCGGAACCGGCCGCGGTACGAAGAAGGGTGGGCACCCGGGGTGTCCACCCTTCTCGTCCGCCGGCCGTGGTCCCGGCGGTGCGCGCTCAGCGGCGCGAGTCGCCGAACAGGATGCGGTAGACGATCAGCAGCACGAGCGCACCGCCGATGGCGGCGGCCCAGGTGGCACCGTCGTAGAACTGCTTGGTGATGGGGTGGTCCAGCCAGCGGGCCGATATCCAGCCGCCTATGAACGCGCCCGCGACGCCGATGACGGTCGTTCCGATGAAGCCTCCCGGGTCGCGCCCAGGGAGCAGGAACTTGGCGATGGCGCCGGCCAGCAGCCCCAGAATGATCCAGCTGATGATGCCCATGTCCCCGAACCTGCCCTTCCGCGCTGTGCTCACGCTGTCCCGGCCCGGTGATTTCGGTCCTGCCGGGCCGGGCCCGAGCTGTCCGTGTCCGGTGCGGGTCGAGCGCGTGCCGGTGCTGTGTCGATGAACAGGACGTAGCCACGGCTCCCGCCGGTTGCAGTGATCAGTAGGGTGCGGCGCATGACGCCGTCCAGTCCCGAGTTGCGCCGCACCCTAGGAGTCGGTGACGCCGTGGTCGTCGGGCTCGGCTCGATGATCGGTGCCGGGATCTTCGCCGCGCTCGGCCCCGCCGCGCGGGCGGCCGGATCAGGGCTGCTGCTCGGGCTCGCGCTCGCCTCGGTCGTCGCCTACTGCAACGCGATGTCCTCGGCACGGCTGGCCGCCCTGTACCCCGCTTCCGGCGGCACGTACGTCTACGGGCGTGAGCGGTTGGGCGCCTTCTGGGGCCATCTGGCGGGCTGGTCGTTCATCGTCGGCAAGACGGCCTCGTGCGCGGCTATGGCGCTCACCGTGGGCGCGTACGTCTGGCCGTCACACGCGCACGCGGTGGCGGTCGCGGCCGTGGTCGCGCTGACCGCCGTGAACTACGGCGGCATGCAGAAGTCGGCCTGGCTGACGCGGGTGATCGTGGCGGTGGTCCTGGCGGTCCTCGCTTCCGTGGTGGTCGGGTGCCTCGGTTCCGACGTCGCCGATGCCGGGCGGCTGGACATCGGACTGTCCTCCGGCGCGGACGGGGTGCTTCAGGCGGCCGGTCTGCTGTTCTTCGCGTTCGCCGGGTACGCGCGCATCGCGACGCTCGGCGAGGAGGTACGCGATCCGGCGCGCACCATTCCGCGCGCGATCCCGTTGGCCCTGGGCATCGCGCTCGCGGTGTACGCGGCGGTCGCTGTCGCTGTCCTTTCGGTGCTCGGGTCGGCCGGGCTGGGGCTTGCCCCGGCGCCGCTGGCGGACGCGGTGCGGGCAGCCGGGCTGCCGGAACTCGTACCGGTGGTGCGGGTGGGGGCCGCCGTGGCCGCGCTCGGCTCTCTTCTCGCCCTGATCCTGGGTGTCTCACGGACCACGCTGGCCATGGCCCGCGACCGTCATCTGCCGGGCGCCCTGGCCGCCGTGCATCCCCGCTTCCAGGTCCCGCATCGGGCGGAACTGGCCGTGGGCATGGTGGTCGCCGCGCTGGCCGCGACGGTGGACGTGCGGGGCGCGATCAGTTTCTCCTCCTTCGGTGTGCTGGCGTACTACGCGATCGCCAACGCCTCCGCCTGGACACTGAGTCCGGCCCCGGCCTCGCGGGTCCTTCCGGTGCTGGGTCTGCTCGGGTGCGTGACGCTGGCCTGTGCCCTGCCTGGTGTTTCGGTGGTCGTGGGCGCGGCCGTCCTGGCGGTGGGGGCCGCGGCCTACGGCGTACGGCTGTGGGCGGCTTCGCGCTAGCGGGTCAGGAAGCCGGGGTCGCCGTCGTACGTCTGTGGAAGTCGGGCCAAGGGGGGAGGTCCGCGCCGTCGTGGGACTCCTCGTACCAGCCGGTTCCGTCGAGCCAGGCGCGCAGCCAGGTCGCGAGGTCGGGTGCGTCCACGTACCAGGCGTGGTCGGCCTCGTCGGCGTTCGGCTCGTAGAGCAGGACCGTGCCGTCGGGGCTCCGGCAGTCCACGCACGCGTACATCCCGCAGCCCCAGTGGGATATCGGCAGGACGCCCTCGGGCCATGGCCAGTCGGGGTCCTTGCGGCCGCTCTCGCGGCTGGCGAGGTACTGCGGAACGACCGCCGGCTCGCCCGAAGGCTGGCCGTCGAGCAAGGGCAACAGGCCGTATTCCGGACCGAATCCGCCGTCCCCGATCCGCAGGTAGAGCGAGGCGAGCAGCGCGGGCAGCGGGAAGCCGAGGACGGCCTCGGCACGGGCGACCTCGGCCGTGTCCACGGGCGCGGGCAGCGAAGGCCAGCCCCACGGGCGGGTGTTGCGGGCCTGCGTGGCAACCCGTGCCAGCAACTGCTCGATTTCGGTCATGGGTTCATCATGCAGCGCGCCACTGACAATCGGGCAGCCTGTGGACAACCCTCACGCCGGACGGACATCGACGCCGTTCTCGGCGAGGAAGGCGACGAGTTCCTCGAAGGTCGGCGGGCGGTGGTCGGTGCGTCGGGGGACGCCGAGGAAGGCGCGGGCGATGTCCGCGGAGTGCCATACGGGCGAGAAGGGCGGCTCGGCGCCGCGGCGGCCTCGCAGGCAGTCTTCAGTGTGTCCGGGCACCGGCCGAAGTCAGGTGCTTCGGCAGGCCCACCCCCGCGTCCACCCGCTAGCGCGTCGCGAACGGCTGGTCCGTGGGCACGACTTCGCGTCCCAGCGGGAACAGCGAGATCGGGATGAGCTTGAAGTTGGCGATGCCGAACGGGATGCCGATGATCGTGATGCACATGGCGATGCCCGTGACGACGTGGGCCAGGGCGAGCCACCAGCCCGCCAGGACCAGCCACAGGACGTTGCCGACACAGGACGGCGCGCCCGCGTCGTGGCGCTCCACCGTCGTATAGCCGAAGGGCCACAGGGCGTAGAGCCCGATACGGAAGGCGGCGATGCCGAACGGGATGCCGATGATGGTGATGCACAGGATGATGCCTGCGAGCAGGTATCCGAGGAACAGCCAGAAGCCGCTCAGGATGAGCCAAATGACGTTCAGAATTGTCTTCACCGGTGACGACCTGCCATCTGCTCGAGCCGGGCGATACGCTCCGCCATCGGCGGATGCGTGGAGAACATCTTCGACATTCCCTGTCCCGGGCGGAAGGGGTTCGCGATCATCATGTGGCTGGCGGTCTCGATGCGCGGCTCGGGAGGCAGCGGCAGCTGCTTGGTGCCGGCGTCGAGCTTGCGCAGCGCGCTCGCGAGGGCGAGGGGGTCGCCGGTGAGCTGGGCACCGGACGCGTCCGCCTCGTACTCCCTGTTGCGGCTGATCGCGAGCTGGATGAGGGAAGCGGCGAGCGGGCCCAGAATCATGACCAGGAGCATCCCGAGAATGCCGGGACCGTCGTCGTCATTGGAGCGGCCGATCGGGATCAGCCAGGCGAAATTGACCAGGAACATGATCACCGAGGCGAGGGCGCCGGCCACGGACGAGATCAGGATGTCGCGGTTGTAGACGTGACTGAGTTCGTGGCCGATGACGCCGCGCAACTCGCGCTCGTCCAGGATGCGCAGGATCCCCTCGGTGCAGCACACGGCCGCGTTGCGCGGGTTGCGGCCCGTCGCGAACGCGTTCGGCGCCTCCGTCGGTGAGATGTACAGGCGCGGCATGGGCTGGCGTGCCTGGGTGGAGAGATCGCGGACCATGCGGTACAGGGCCGGGGCCTCGAACTCGCTCACCGGGCGGGCGCGCATCGCGCGTAGAGCCAGCTTGTCGCTGTTCCAGTACGCGTACGCGTTCGTCCCGATCGCGATGAACAGCGCGACGATCAGGCCGGTGCGCCCGAAGAAGCTGCCGATGACGATGATGAGTGCGGACAGTCCCCCGAGAAGTACGGCTGTCCTGAGCCCGTTGTGCCGGCGGTGCACGGTACGCCCTCCAAGTGGTGCAGCAGGGGAACCCTTTGCTTGCTGATGCTCTGCTTCCACTCTTCAGTGGACCCTCCCGTACTGGTCAACGCCAGACGGAGAGCACTAGTTCCCTTGTGCGCACGGCCTGGAACGTGGACCGTCCGGGTGAATCGAACGGTGGTCCACGCGCGCGCGTGGATCTTGGCCGGGGTGGAGATACCGGGTTGTCCCGGACGGGGGAACCGGCCGCCGATTCAGAAGAGTCCGGTCGCCGAGAAGCGCAGGATCAGCTGGGGCGCACCTGACAGGACGATGCCCAGGACGGCCGTCAGGGCGATGGCCGCGGTGAGTGGAGCGGGGGTGCGGTGCGTGCCCGGCTCGCCCTCGGGAGCGCGGAAGAGCAGCGTCGTCCACTGGAGGTAGTAGAAGAGCGCGATCACCACGTTGACGGCCATGACGACGGCCAGCCAGCCGAGCCCGGCGTCGACGGCCGCGGAGAAGACGGTCACCTTGGCGAAGAGACCGATGATGCCCGGCGGCAGACCGGCCAGGCAGAGCAGGAAGAAGCCGAGGACCAGCGCGGAGAGGGGGCTCTCGGCGTACAGACCCCGGTAGTCGCTGATGCGGTTCAGGGGACTTCTGCGGGCCACCAGGGCGGCCACGGCGAAGGCGCCGAGGTTCACGGCCGCGTACATGAGGGCGTACGCGACCGTGGAGCCGATCGCCTTCTCGGCGTCCTTGGAGTAGGCCGCGGCCGCGATCGGGACCAGGAGGTAGCCGGCCTGTCCGACGGAGGACCAGGCGAGCAGCCGTACCGCGCTGTACGCGCGCGTGGCCCGCTGCCGCAGGGCGCCGACGTTCCCGACCGTCATGGTGAGGGCCGCCAGCGCTGCCAGCGCCGGGCCCCAGACATCGGCGTACGACGGGAAGGCGATGACGGTGACGAGGATCAGCCCGGAGAAGCCGACCGCCTTGCCGACGACCGACAGGTAGGCGGCGATCGGCAGGGGCGCCCCTACGTAGGTGTCGGGCACCCAGAAGTGGAAGGGCACGGCGGCCGTCTTGAAGGCGAAGCCGACGAGGGTGAGGACGACGCCCGTCTGGGCGAGGGTGTGGAACTGTCCGTCGACGTGCTGGATCCCGTCCGCGATGCGGGTGAGGTAGAGGCTGCCGGTCGTCGCGTAGACGAAGCTGACGCCCATGAGGCTGACCGCGGTCGCGGTGACGGAGGACAGGAAGAACTTCAGGGCCGCTTCCGAGGACTTCTTGTCGCCGCGCCTGATGCCGACGAGCGCGAAGGCGGGCAGCGAGGCGACCTCCAGGGCGACGATGAGGGTCGCGAGGTCGCGGGAGGCGGGCAGCAGGGCGGCGCCGGCGGCCGAGGAGAGCAGCAGGAACCAGTACTCCCCTTCGGGGAGTTCCTTGTCGGCGTCCTTCAGGGCGGTGACGGAGAGCAGGGCGACGAGGAGCGCGCCGCCGAGCACCAGGAGCTGGATGACCAGGGTGAAGCGGTCCGCCACGTAGCTGCAGGTGTCCGCATCGCCTGTCAGGCAGAACGTCGCCCGGTCGCCGTCCAGGAGGGGGAGCAGCAACAGCGCGGACGCGGCCAGGCCCGCCACGGACACCCAGCCGAGGACTGCCTTCTTCGCGTCGCCGATGAAGAGGTCGGCGACGAGCACGACGAGTCCGACGACCGCCGCGAGGGTGGGCGGCGCGATGGCGAGCCAGTCGACGGACTGGGCCAGGGAACTCATCGGGTGCCTCCTGCGAGGAGCTGCTGTACGGCCGGGTCGGTCAGGCCGAGGAGGGCCCGGGGCCACAGGCCGGCGACGACGGTGAGGACGACGAGCGGTGTCCAGGCGGCGAACTCGTAGCTCTGGACGTCGGCGAGCTTCGGTGTCTCCTGCGCTGTGCCGCCCATGCAGACGCGGCGCACGACGATGAGCATGTAGGCGGCCGTGAGCAGGGTGCCGAGCGCGGCGATCGCCATGAACGTCAGATAGGCGGGACGGCTGAGGCCGGCGGCGGGCTCGAACGCGCCGAACAGCGCCAGCATCTCGCCCCAGAACCCGGCGAGGCCCGGCAGCCCGAGCGAGGCGACGGCGGCGAAGGCCAGCAGGCCGCCGAGGCGCGGGGCCTTGCCGTACAGCGCGGCGCCCGTCTCCTCGGCGAGGGTGTCGAGGTCGGTGGTGCCCGTGCGGTCCTTCAGCGCTCCGACGAGGAAGAAGAGGAGGCCGGTGATGAGGCCGTGGGCGATGTTGGCGAACAGCGCGCCGTTCACGCCGGTCGGGGTCATCGTCGAGATGCCGAGCAGGACGAAGCCCATGTGGCCGACGGAGGAGTAGGCGATGAGCCGCTTGAGGTCGCCCTTCGCGCCCTGCTTGGCGAGGGCCAGGCAGGCCAGGGAGCCGTAGATGATCCCGACCACGGCGAAGGCGGCGAGGTAGGGGGCGAAGGTGCGGAAGCCGTCCGGGGTGATGGGCAGCAGGATCCTGACGAACCCGTACGTGCCCATCTTCAGCATGACGCCGGCCAGCAGGACCGAGCCGACGGTCGGGGCGGCGGTGTGGGCGTCCGGCAACCAGCTGTGCAGCGGCCACATCGGCGTCTTGACCGCGAGCCCGATCCCGATCGCCAGAACGGCGATGACCTGCACGGATGTGGTCAGCGACCGGCCGTTGTCAGTGGCGAGTGCCACCATGTCGAATGTGCCTGCCTTGATTCCGATCAGGAGCAGGCCGAGCAGCATGACGACCGAACCGAGCAGGGTGAAGAGGATGAACTTCCAGGCCGCGGCCTGGCGCTGGGCACCTCCCCACCGGGCGATGAGGAAGTACATCGGGATGAGCACCATCTCGAACGCGAGGAAGAACAGCAGCAGATCGAGGACGGCGAAGGTCGCGAGCGTGCCGGACTCGAGGACGAGCAGCAGTGCGACGAATGCCTTCGGGGTCGGGCCCGCGGGCATCTTGAAGTAGGAGTACAGCGCGCAGAGGAAGGTCAGCAGCGCGGTGAGGACCAGAAGGGGGAGGGAAATGCCGTCGATGCCGAGGTGGATCCGCACGTCGAGTGCGGGGATCCAGCTGATGTCCGTCGTGGCCTGCATCCTCGACGGCTGGTCGTGGTCGAAGCCGAGCGCGAGGACGATCGCGGCGATGAGCACCACACCGGTGACGGTCACACCGTGCCGCAGCACCGCCTGCTCGGGCGACTTCCCCTTCAGTCCGGGCGGGGCCGGCAGGAGGGCCACGGCGGCCCCGATGAGCGGGCCGGCGACGATCAACGCGAGAAGAATCTGCATCACGGATTCACTGATATCGATCACGCGTGCTCACGCTCCCGTGGCGACGAGGAGGGCGGCGACCACCAGGACGACGGTGCCGGCGAGCAGCGCGCTCACATAGGTCTGCACATTGCCGGTCTGGGCACGCCGTACGGCCGTGCCCAGCCAGCGGGGTAGGGCGCCCGCGCCGCGTACATAGGTGTCGACGACCTCTCGGTCGAGGAACCGGACGAGCGAGGCTCCGGCCTGGACCGGGCGGACGAACAGCACGGTGTACACCGCGTCGAGGTGGAAGCCGACGGCCGCGTGGCGGTGCAGGGGGCCGAGCAGCAGTCGGCCCGGGTCCGCCGGGTCGGCGGCGTAGGCCACGTCTCCGAAGGCGGGTTCGTGGGCGGCGATGGCCTCGGCCTCGACCTGTCCGGCATCGGCGCCGGGGTGGGCCGCGACCGCACCCATCGGTCTGCGGGCCGCCAGGGCGGTGGTGTGCCGCCAGGCGCCGTAGGTGACGATCACGCCGACCAGGGCGAGCCCTGTGCCGAGCACCGAGGTGGTGAGGACCGGTGTCAGGTCACGGCCGTCGAACCAGTCGGGCAGCGGGCCGATCGCCAGGCCGAAGACGAGCGACGGGACGGCGAGCACCCAGAGCACGGCTGTCATCGTGACCGGCTGCCTGCCGTGGTCGGGAGCCTCGGCTCCGTGCCCGCGGAAGGCCAGCAGCCACAGCCGGGTGGCGTACGCGGCGGTGAGGACGGCGGTGATCAGACCGGTCACCAGGACGATCCAGCCCGCGGCGCCGGGGGCCTGCTCGGTGTGCCCGGTGGCGACGTGCTCGGCGGCCCCGAGGACGGCTTCCTTGGAGAAGAAGCCGCTGAAGGGAGGAATCGCGGCGAGCGCCAGCAGGGCCACGGTCATCGTCCAGTAGGCGTCGGGGACGCGGGCGCGCAGGTCCTTCATACGGGACATGACGGCCAGCGAGTTGGTGCCGGAGGCGTGGATGATCACGCCGGCCGCGAGGAACAGCAGCGCCTTGAAGGCGCCGTGCGCGAGGAGGTGGAAGACGGCGGCACCGCGGTCGCCGACGGCGAGGGCGCCGGCCATGTAGCCGAGCTGACCGATCGTCGAGTAGGCGAGGACCCGCTTGATGTCGTCCTGGGCGAGTGCCGCGAGTCCCGAACCGACCATCGTGACACCGGCCATGACGGCGAGGACGACCATCGCGGCCAGGGAGGCCTGGAAGACGGGGAGGAGCCGGGCGACGAAGTAGATACCGGCGGCGACCATCGTCGCGGCGTGGATCAGCGCGGAGACGGGTGTGGGGCCCGCCATCGCGTCGGGCAGCCAGGTGTGCAGCGGGAACAGTGCCGACTTGCCCGCAACGCCCGCGAGGAGCAGCAGGGCGACCAGGGTCGGGTGGTGCAGTCCGCCGCTCGCCACGGTGCCGAGGACCCTGGTGATCTGGAAGGAGCCGGCGTCGGTGGCCAGGGCGAACAGACCGATGAGGAAGGGGACGTCGCCGAGTTTGGTGACCAGGAAGGCCTTGAGGGAGGCGGCGCGGGCCTCCGGGGTCTCCCAGTAGTGGCCGACCAGGAAGTACGAGCAGATGCCCATGATCTCCCAGCCGACCAGGAGCACCATCAGGTCGCCCGAGTAGACGACGAGCAGCATCGCGGAGGTGAACAGGGAGACGAGAGCGGCGTACGAGGGGTAGCGCGGGTCGTCGCGCAGGTAGCCCGTCGAGTAGATCTGCACGCAGGTGGCGACGACGCCGACGAGTACGGCGACGAGGGCGGCGAAGCCGTCGATGTGCAGGCTCAGTTCGATGGGGACCGAGCCGGTCGGGGTGAGTTCGGTGTGCGCGTCGACGGCCCGGCCGCCGCCCTGGTCCATGGCGACCAGCACGGCGAGGACGAGCGACGCGAGAGGCGGCAGTACGGCGAGCGGGCGGACGAAGCCCGGGGCCGTGCGGCCGAGGAGGAGTCCGGTGACGGCGCCCAGGAACGGGAGGAGGGGGACGAGGACGGCGAGGGTGGTCGTGGTCACGCGGTGGCCTCAGCCTTCTCGGCCGCGGGGGCGTCGCTGTCGGGGTCGTCGGGGCCGTGGCCCTCGGCGGTGTCGCGGAGCTTGTCGATGTCCGAGGTGCCGCGGTTGCGGTACACGGCGAGGACGATCGCGAGGCCGATGCCGATCTCGGCGGCGGCGATGGCGATGGTGAACAGGGTCAGTGCCTGACCGGAGTGCAGCGTGTCGCGGGCGGTCTTGGAGAGCCAGACGTCGAAGGCGACGAGGTTCAGGTTGACGGCGTTGAGCATCAGCTCGACCGACATCAGGACCAGGATCGCGTTGCGGCGCGCGAGGACTCCGTACAGGCCCGTGCAGAACAGGAGGGCGGCGAGCACGGCGGGATAGGCGAGGTGCATCAGCGGACACCTTCCTTGTCTTGTTCGCCGCTGCGGCTGCCGGGGACGCGCGGGGTGGTCGTCGCGGCGTCCGCCTTCGCCTTGCGGGAGAGGACGATCGCGCCGACCAGGGCGGCGAGGAGAAGGACGGAGAGCGCTTCGAAGGGGAGGACCCAGTTCTGGAAGAGGCTCGCTCCGGTCACCTCGGTGGAACCGGCGGCGGCGCCGTTCAGGTCGACCCAGGTGGTGCGGAAGGCGTCGACGACGACCCAGACCAAGGCGCCGGCCGAGGCGACGGCCACGGTCAGGGCGGCCCAGCGGTTGCCGGAGTCGGCGTCCGGGGAGCGGCCGATCGGGGCCCTGGTGAGCATCAGACCGAACAACAGGAGGACGACGACGGAACCGACATAGATGAGGACCTGCACCCATGCGATGAACTCGGCTGTCAGCAGCAGGTATTCGACGGCGAGGCCGCCGAGGGCCACCACCAGCCACAGGGCGGCGTGCACCAGCTGCTTGGTGGTGACGGTGACGAGCGCGGCGCCGAAGGTGACCAGGCCGACGAGGAGGAAGGCGATCTCGACGCCGGTCGGGGAGAGGAAGCCGTGGTGTCCGGAGTCGACGGTGGTGGCCGCGTGGGCCGCCGTGGCCGCGGCTGCTGCGAAGGTCACGACTGTCCCTCCTGCGGACCGGAGGGGGGCGTGGCCGGGGGCTCCGGCTGCCCACCCTGCTCGGCCTGGGTCGGCTGCCCACCCTGCTCGGTCTGCGCCGCTTGGGCTGCCTGCGCCGCCTGTTCGGCCTGCGCCGCCTGTTCGGCCGCGAGTTTGTCGGCGGTCTTGCGGGCTGCGGCGAACTCCTTGGGTTCCTCGGCGCCGGGGTCGAGGGCGGGCGGGGCCGGGACGGTCCACATCCACTCGCGGAGCTTGTCGCGTTCGTGGGTGAGTTCGTGGATGTCGGTCTCCGCGTACTCGAACTCCGGGGACCAGAAGAGGGCGTCGAAAGGACAGACCTCGATGCAGATACCGCAGTACATGCACAGGGAGAAGTCGATGGCGAAGCGGTCCAGAACGTTGCGGCTGCGCTCGCGGCCACCCGGGGCGGCCGGCGGGACCGTCTCCTTGTGGGAGTCGATGTAGATGCACCAGTCCGGGCACTCGCGGGCGCACAGCATGCAGACCGTGCAGTTCTCCTCGAAGAGGCCGATGACGCCGCGGGTGCGGGGCGGGAGTTCGGGCTGGGCGTCCGGGTACTGCGCGGTGACGGTCTTCTTCGTCATCGTGCGGAGGGTGACGGCCAGGCCCTTGGCGAGGCCGGAGCCAGGAATGGGGGCCATGGTTACGCGATCACCACCTTGACGATGCCGGTGAGGGCGATCTGGGCGAGGGACAGGGGGACGAGGAGGGTCCAGGAGAGTTTCTGGAGCTGGTCCTCGCGCAGGCGGGGATAGGTGACGCGGAGCCAGATGACGACGAAGGCGAGGATCGCGGCCTTCAGGAGCGTCCAGACCCAGCCGAGGCCGTCGGCACCCCAGGGGCCGTGCCAGCCGCCCAGGAAGAGGACGGTGGTCAGACCGCACAGGACGACGATTCCGGCGTACTCGGCGAGCAGGAACAGGGCGAAGCGCAGGCCGGTGTACTCGGTGTAGGCGCCGAAGATGATCTCGGAGTCGGCGACGGGCATGTCGAAGGGGGGCCGTTGGAGTTCGGCGAGACCGGCGACGAAGAACACGATCGCGCCGACGATCTGCCAGGGCAGCCACCACCACTCGAAGGCGTCCACGATGCCCGGGAGCGAGACCGTGCCGGCCGCCATCGCGACCGAGGCCGCGGTCAGCAGCATCGGGAGCTCGTACGCGAGAAGCTGGGCGGCGGTGCGGAGGCCGCCGAGGAGGGAGAACTTGTTGGCCGACGCCCAGCCCGCCATGAGCGAGCCGAGGACGCCCACGCCCATGACGGCGAGGACGAAGAAGATGCCCGCGTCGACGACCTCGCCGACCGCGCCCTCGCCCGGGCCGATGGGGATGACGAGGAGGACCAGGAGGTACGGGAGGAGGGCCACGGCGGGGGCGAGCTGGAAGATACGGCGGTCCGCGCCCGTGGGGACGATGTCTTCCTTCTGGGCGAACTTCACGCCGTCCGCGACGAGCTGGGCCCAGCCGTGGAAACCGCCCGCGTACATCGGGCCGAGGCGGCCCTGCATGTGGGCCATCACCTTGTGCTCGGTCTGACCGACGATCAGGGGGAACGTCAGGAACACGACGAAGACGACGAGGAGGCGTAGGGCGACGTCGAGAGCGTCGTTCACTGCGTACCTCCGGAGGGGTCGTCAGGGGTGGGGGCGGGCTTCGGATCGGGGATGGCGACGGGCTTCGAACCGGCGCCGGGATCCGCGTTCGGCTCCCGATCGGACGCCGGGTCGGAGGCAGAGGCCGACTCGGACGCCGGGTCTGGGTCGGACGCCGGGTCTGGGTCGGACGCCGGGTCTGGGTCGGACGCCGACTCGGACTCGGACGCCGGCCCAGAGCCGGACTCGGACTCGGACGCCGGCCCGGAGTCGGACCCGGGTTCCGACTCGGGCGCCAACTCCTGCCGGGGGTCGGGCTCCTGCCGGAGCTCGGACTCACGCCCCGATTCCGGGGCGGGCTCGGTCTTCGCCTCGGGGGTCGGTGCAGGGGTCGGTTCAGGCGTCCCCCCGGGCTTGGACTCCGGCGTCGCCTCAGGCTCGGACTCCGGCGTCAGCTCGGGCGCCGGTCCCCGCGCCGCCTTCGGCTCCGGGTCATCGAACGCGGGCTTCGCCTGGTGCCAAGGAGCATCGGAGCTGCGCGGTGCGGCAGGCCTTCTGGCGGGCCTCGTCGCCGAGTCGGGGTCGGCTGCCCGAGGGTCACTCGCCGGAGAGGCCGGCTCCACAGCAGGTGTCGGCTCCGCGGCAGGCGTCGGCTCCACCGTCGAGGTCGGTTGCGCGGCAGCCGTCGACTCGGAGGGAGCCGGGGGTTCCGCACCAGCCGTCGGCTCCACCGCAGCCGTCGGTCGCGCGGCAGCCGTAGGTTCCGCGGCGGACGGCGGATCGGAAGGTGAAGGCGGCGTCTGTTGCGCTCGTTGGGTCGCCGAGCCCTGGCTCGCGGTGCGGGCTCTGCGCGCGGGCCGCGCGGCCTCCGCACCGGAGGCGGCACCCGCCCCCGTGTCCGTCGCCCCGGCGGCCACACCGGCCGCGCTCGCGTCGGCGGGTGCGGAGGTAGTTGCGGCCGGTGTCTGACTGGCCGACCCCTCCCCCGCCGTGCGAGCCCTGCGCACGGGGCGGTCACCGGCGGGGCGGGCCGCGCCGCGGGCCGGGCGGGACGGGGCCGGGGGGAGCTGGCCCTTGAGGGGGCCCCACTCGTTGGGGTCGGGAACGCCGGGCGGAAGCATCTGGCGGCGCTTGGGGCCGCCGTGCTCGGACTCGCCGGGTTCCTTCGCGCCGGGCCAGGCCTTGGCGACGCGGGCGGCCAGGACGAAGTCCTTGCGGAGGGGGTGGCCTTCGAAGCCCTCCGGCAGGAGCAGGGGGTCGAGGCCGGGGTGGCCCTCGAAGGCCACCCCGAACATTTCGTGCGTCTCGCGCTCGTGCCAGGCGGCGCCCGCGTAGACGGAGACCGCCGACGGGAGGACCGGGGCGGCGTGCGGGACGGTCGTACGGACGAGGAGGCGGCGTACCGGGGACAGGGCCACGACGTGGGCCGAGACACGGAAGCCCGTGCCGGGTTCGTCGACGGCGCTCAGCCAGTCGAAGTAGGTGCAGCCCAGCGTGTCACGGGCCGTCTCCAGGGCCGCGATCCAGGACGCCGGGGGTACGTCGACCGTCAGGACCTCGTACGACTCCTCGGCCGTGGCGTCGGGGCCGAAGAGTTCCTCGGCGGGGCCGGGGAGCCAGCCGACGGTCATCGGTCCTCCTCACCGGGGGCGGTCGCATCCGTCCCCGGAACACTCGTCGCCGAAGGGGCCGGGGGCTTCACCAGACCGCTCTGGAGCGCGGCGGCCGACGGTCGCGGCGCGTCGGTCCCGTACCGCTCCCCCAGCGACTCCCGGGCGATCTTCTCCTGGAGCTTGAGGATGCCCTGGAGGAGGGCCTCGGGGCGGGGCGGGCACCCGGGGACGTACACGTCGACGGGGATGATCTGGTCGACGCCCTTGGTGACGGAGTAGGAGTCCCAGTAGGGGCCGCCGCAGTTGGAGCAGGCGCCGAAGGAGATGACGTACTTCGGTTCGGGCATCTGCTCGTACAGGCGCTTGACGGCGGGCGCCATCTTGTCCGTGACCGTGCCCGACACCACCATCAGGTCGGCCTGGCGGGGGCCCGGCGCGAACGGGATCACGCCGAGGCGGATGAAGTCGTGGCGGGCCATCGACGCGGCGATGAACTCGATCGCGCAGCAGGCGAGGCCGAAGTTGAAGACCCAGAGCGAGTAGCGGCGGCCCCAGTTCAGGACCACCTTCATGGGCTCGGGGGCGAGGCGGGCGAGCGCGCCGAGCCGCTTCGGCTCGGGGAGCAGCACCGGCTGGTCCGGGGCGGAGGGGGTCACGTCCATGTCAGGACGCCCTTCTTGTATGCGTACAGCAGGCCCACGGCCAGGAAGCCGAGGAAGATGAACATCTCGACGAGCGTCGCGGCGCCGTAGCCGGGAGCGGCGAAGACCGTGGCCCAGGGGAAGAGGAAGATCGAGTCGACGGCGAAGATGACGTAGAGGAAGGCGTACACGTAGTAGCGGACCTGGGTGTGGGCCCAGCCCTCGCCGACGGGGTCGACGCCGCACTCGTACGTCAGGAGTTTCTCGGGGGTGGGGACCACGGGCCGCAGCAGGCGGCCGGCCCCGAAGGCGACGGCGACGAACAGCACGCCCACCACGGCGATCAGTCCGACGACCGAGTAGGACTGGAAGTAGTCCGCCGCGACGACGGTTCCGGTCGCCGCGAGAACGGTCGGTTCCGGCACGTCAGCCCCTCACTCCCTGACCTCGTTGCGCCCCGTCGTGCGCCGTCGCGCACTCTGTGATGCGCCATGTTCGACGATCTGTACGGACGGGAGTCTAGGGCCTGCTAAAGAGAGCGTAAGCAGCCCGTCACGCCTCGACCATCCCTCGACCACCGGGGAGACGTTCACGTCTCACGGTGTGAACGTGTCCCGGCACTACCTCGTCGTCACCGACAGCTCTCACCCCTGGGGGTGGGGTTTTCCCCAGTGCATCGCGGCGGCCCACCTCATGGCGCGGCGGCGCGCCGCCGGGCAGGCTAGCGGATATGACCGAACGCATCACGCCCGCCAGTCCGCCGGACGATCCGTCCGACGGTGACCGGCCGCCCGCCGTACGCCTCGCCCTCGACCCGGTGACCTGGAAGGAGATCTCCCATCTTCTGGTGAATCTGCCGGCCTCGATCATCGGATTCGTGTACGTGGTGACGATGCTGGCCACGGGCGCGGGGCTCGCGGTGACGGTCGTCGGGCTGCCGCTGCTCGCGGCCGGGCTGCGGGGTGCGCGGCAGCTGGGCAAGGCGGAGCGGGCGCGGGCGCGGCGGTTGTTGGGGCTGCGGATCGACGAGCCGAGTCCGTTGCCGGTGCGCAGGACCGGCTTCTTCGGCTGGCTGTGGTCGAGTCTGAAGGACCCGGTGGGCTGGCGGGCGGTGCTGTACGACCTCATACGGCTGCCGTGGGGCATCGTCACGTTCACGGTGACGCTCGTGTCGCTGTTCGTGCTGTGGCCGGTGCTGCCGTTCATCGCGCGGGGGCTGACGAACGTGGACCGGGCGCTGGTGCGCGGGCTGCTGTCGCCCTCCGACGAGTTGGAGCGCCGCATCGCCGAACTGGAGTCGGACCGCGGGGTCGTGGTCGACACGGCCGCCGCCGATCTGCGCCGGATCGAGCGCGATCTGCACGACGGGGCGCAGGCCCGGCTCGTCAATCTCGCGATGGGGCTCGGTTTGGCGAAGGAGAAGCTCCTGGAGGACCCCGACGCCGCGGCGACGATGGTCGACGAGGCGCACGGCGAGGTGAAGCTGGCCCTTCAGGAACTGCGTGATCTGGCCCGGGGCATCCACCCGGCGGTCCTCACCGACCGGGGTCTGGACGCCGCTCTGTCCGCGATCGCCTCGCGGTGCACCGTGCCCGTGAAGGTGACGGCCGAACTGGAGGCGCGGCCCGCCGCCGCCATCGAGGGCATCGCGTACTTCACCGTCTCCGAGCTGTTGCAGAACGTCAGCAAGCACAGCGGCGCGAGGTCCGCGTCCGTCGACGTCTGGCGGACGGACGAGCGCCTGCTCATCCAGGTCTCGGACGACGGCCGCGGCGGGGCGGGCCTCGACGGCGGGACGGGCATGGCGGGGCTCGCGGACCGGCTCGGCGCGGTGGACGGACTGTTCGTCGTCGAGTCACCGGTGGGCGGCCCGACGGTCATCACGGCCGAACTCCCGTGGCGGGACCGGCAGAACGAGCCCGCGCAGTGAGCGGGCCCGCTGTTGTCCGCCGGGGTAGGGAAAACCCCCGGTCCAAGACGCCGATCCGCTCCATGTCCGGCGGGCGTCCCGGACGGCAGGGTTGAGGTAGGAGCCGACGCGCAGGACGAGACGAGAGAACGGACGGACCGATGGCCACGGACTACGGACACGGATACGGGCACCGGAGCGGGCCCGGATTCGGCGGGGCGGGTGCCGACGGGCGGCGGCACCGTCTTCCGGCTCCGCTGCGGGCGCCGATCGAGGCCCGCAGCTGGCGTGAGTTCGGCTACGTGATGCTGGGCCTGCCGCTCGGGATCATCATGTTCACGTTCACCGTCACGATGGTCTCGCTCGGCGCGGGCCTGCTGATCACCTTCCTGGGCATACCGGTGCTCGCCGCGGCGCTGGCCGGCTGCCGTGGCTTCGGCTCGCTGGAGCGGGCGCGGGCGCGCGGGCTGCTCGGTGTCGAGGTGGCCGAGCCCGAGCCGCTCAGGATGAAGAAGCACGGGGCGATGGCGTGGATGGGCGCCGTACTCAAGAGCGGCACGTCGTGGCGGCACCTGCTGTACGCGGTGGTCCAGTTCCCGTGGTCGGTGTTCTCCTTCGTCGTGGCGCTGAACTTCTGGGCGTACGGCTGGGCGCTGCTGACGTATCCGCTGTGGTTCTGGATCTTCCCGATGTACGGCGGTCAGGACGGACTCCAGCTGTACGGCGACGGGACGCACTCGATCTATCTGGACAACCCGTTCGAGATCACGGTGACCGCGCTGGTGGGGCTGCTCTTCACGATGGCGACCCCGTGGATCGTGCGGGCGCTGACGAGCGTGGACCGGCTGATGGTGCGCGGGCTGCTCGGCCCCTCGCGGCTGGCCACACGTGTGGTGGAGCTGGAGTCGGACCGGGGGGTCGTGGTCGACACGGCCGCGGCGGACCTGCGCCGGATCGAGCGCGATCTGCACGACGGGGCACAGGCCCGGCTCGTCGCCCTGGCGATGGACCTGGGGCTCGCCAAGGAGAAGCTGGCCGAGGACCCCGAGGCCGCGGCCCGGATGGTGGACGAGGCGCACGGCGAGGTCAAGACGGCGCTGCAGGAGCTGCGGGATCTCGCGCGCGGTATCCATCCGGCGGTGCTGACCGACCGCGGGCTGGACGCCGCGCTGTCCGCGGTGGCCTCGCGGTGCACGGTCCCGGTGCAGGTGGAGGTGGATCTGCCGGCGCGGCCGGCGCCCGCGATCGAGGGGATCGCCTACTTCACCGTCTCCGAGCTGCTCCAGAACATCAGCAAGCACGCGCGGGCGACCCGGGCGACCGTGGATGTGTGGCGGGTCGAGAACCGGCTGATGATCCAGGTCGCGGACAACGGCGTCGGCGGGGCCGGCGTCTCCGAGGGGTCGGGTCTCGCGGGACTGACGGAGCGGCTCGACGCGGTGGACGGGATTCTGGTGGTGGACTCGCCGGTGGCCGGTCCGACCCGGATCACGGCGGAGCTGCCCTGGCGGGGCTGAGAGGCCCTGGCCGGGGAGACGGATCCCCCAGGGGCGGTGCCCCCACCCAGGGTGGGGGC
>NZ_JBHWVI010000174.1:0-18586 GCF_042737005.1 Streptomyces sp. NPDC060027 | reverse complement strand
GGCTCGATGAGCCGGGGCCTTCGCGGTGCGGGGAGAGGCTGTGCGTACCGGCCCCGCAGCTCTCAGCCGCCGCCCGCGAGGGGGCGGGCCGAGGCGGTCGTGGTCGCGCGGGCCGCGTGCGGCGGGCGGCGGCTGCCCACCGGTGTCACCGGGGTGCGCTCCGAGCGGGCGGTGTGCGGGCCCGGGGCCAGGTGGGCGGGGGCTCTGTTCGGGCGGGACGCGACCGTCTCGCGGGCCGGCACCTCGCCGTCCACGACGGCGGGCCGTGTGGCCATGACGGGTGCGCCGACCGGCGCGGGTGCCGGTGCGGGCACCCGACCGCCGCGACCGGCGCGCACGAGGTCGCGCAGCGCGAAGATCCAGGCCTCGGCGCGGGCGATCAGCGGCTCGCACCAGGGCAGCGCCAGCAGGATCAGCAGGCCCGCGGTCCAGCCCAGCAGGACGTCGCTCAGCCAGTGCGTACCCAGGTACACGGTGGTGAGGCCGACGCCGAGGGAGACCACGGCGGACAGGGCGGAGAGCCAGCGTCTGGCTCTCGGGGTCGACGCCAGATAGGCCAGGATTCCCCAGGTCACGACGGCGTTGGCGGTGTGGCCCGAGGGGAATATATCGCCGCCCAGGCCCATCTCGTTCGAGCCGATCGTGATCGCGTAGTGCGGGCCGAGGCGGCCCATGCCGAGCTTCGCGGCGCCGACCGTGACGTTGAGGAGCAGCAGGGACGCGCCCAGGGTGAGCAGCGGGCGCAGTGTGTGCTGCCGCCAGGAGCGCCAGCCCAGCCAGGCGGCGACCATCACGGCGGTGGGGCCGCGCTGGCCGAGCACCACGTAGTAGTCCAGGAACGCGTGGATCTCCGGCCACTGCTGATAGGGCCGGAAGAACATGACCTGCCAGTCGAACCGGACCAGCCACGACGTGATCGCAACGGCCCACACGATCGCCAGGTAGAAGGCCAGGGTCGCCGTGAAGAGGACAACCCTGTGCCGAGTCATCTTCGGCACATCGATGTGGGCCGGCCGTTCCGGCTCACGGTCCAGCCGGGCGAAGACCCGGTCCAGACGGGTGAGGTTTCGTTCGGTACGCACTCAATCGACGTTACAGCGAGTGAGCTGCGTCCCAGGCCGATTCACTCGGTTTGTGATGACGATGTGATGTGGGATTCCTCTCAGGATCATGTTTATTTCCAATGAATCTCCAATCCCCGACACGCGGAGCCTTCAATTCCATTGATCACTCGCGGCTTCGGTTTTATGGCGCTTATGCATTCGTTCACCGAATGATGGCGTGGAATTGTCCGGCCGCTCACCGGCGGACCGGCACCGCCGCTCACCGGCCGACCGGCACCGCCCGCCATCGCGCCGACCGGCGCCGCCGGTCGGCGCGATGATCATGCCGAGGGCGTGCCGTCGCGTTCGCGCGCCGCCCGCCCGGGGCGCGCTTCCGTCCCGTCGGTGATCTCCCACGAACGAGGTACCCCCGCCACCCGCCGGAGAGCGGGTGACGCGCGGCGGGGGAGGCCTCGCAGGGCGTGACGAGGTCCGGGCAGCGTGGCGTACGCCACATGCCCCGCCGGGAGAACGTGAGAGGTCCGCCACGTGTCATCGGCGGGAACTCGCGTACGCTGACGGCTCACTCGCCTTTGTTGCGTGGGCCCGGGACTCGCTCTTCGGGCCGCAGCCCCAGGGAGTCCCCACCCTGCGGATCCGCCGATCGCGAGGGAACCTCTGGAGGTACGTACATGTCCGGGACGACCACGGCCGCTGCGCGATGCCGTCGGGAGACCGGGGCCGGTGCCAACCGATGGGTCGTTCTCGTCGTTCTGTGCGTCAGCCTGCTGCTGGTCGCCGTCGACGCCACCGTGCTCCACGTCGCGGTGCCCGCCGTCACCGAGGAACTGAAGCCCGGCGCGATAGAACTGCTCTGGATCGTCGACGTCTATCCGCTCGTCTGCGCCTCGCTCCTCATCCTCTTCGGCACGCTCGGTGACCGCGTGGGCCGACGGCGGGTCCTCCTCCTCGGATACGCCCTGTTCGGCGTCGCCTCCGGCATCGCGGCCCTCGCCGACAACGCCCAGGTCCTGATCGGCGCCCGCGCCCTGCTCGGCGTCGGCGGCGCGATGATCATGCCCGCCACGCTGTCGATCCTGCGCCAGGTCTTCCCCGACCGGCGCGAACGGGCGCTCGCGATCGGCATCTGGAGCGCGGTCGCGGCCGTCGGCGCGGCGGTCGGGCCGCTGCTCGGCGGCTTCCTCCTCGAACACTTCTGGTGGGGATCGGTCTTCCTCATCAACATCCCGCTGATGATCGTCAGCCTGCCGGTCGGACGGCTCCTGCTGCCCGAGTCCCGCGGTGACCGCGACGGTCCCTGGGACGTGGTCGGCGCGCTGATGGCCGCCGCCGGTCTGTTCGGACTCGTCCTCGGCGTGAAGCGCCTCGGAGGAGGCGAGGCGCCCCTCAGCCCCCTCACCCTGGCGCCGCTGCTCATCGGCGGTGCGCTGATGGCCGGCTTCGTACGGCGTCAGCGGCGGCGCACGCATCCACTGGTGGACCTGCGGATGTTCGCGCGTCCCGCGTTCAGCACGTCGGTGGGATGCATCGTCCTCGCCATGCTCGCCCTGGTGGGCCTCGAACTGATCGCCGCGCAGTATCTGCAGCTCGTGCTCGGCCTGTCACCGCTCCAGACCGGGCTGCGGCTGCTGCCGCTCACCTTCGCGGCGATGGCCGCCGGGCTCGCGGGGGCGAAGCTGCTGCGGCGGTTCGGGCCGCGCGCGATGGTCTGCTTCGGCTTCTGCCTCACCGCGGCCGCCGTGGTCACGCTCACCGCGATGGGCGCCGACGACGACACCGGGCTGCTGCTCTTCGGCTTCGTGCTGCTCGGCTTCGGTCTGGAGACCACGCTCTTCGGGGCGTACGAGTCGATGCTGAGCGAGGCGCCGCAGGAGCAGTCCGGCGGGGCCGCGGCGATCGGCGAGACCTCGTACCAGCTGGGCGCGGGGATAGGGATCGCGCTGCTGGGGAGCGTGATGAACGCGGCGTACGCGCCCGGTCTGTCCTCCGTCCCCGGCGTCCCGGCGGCCGACTCGGAGGCGGCGGGGCACTCGCTGGGGGAGGCGTACGAGGTCGCCGACCGGCTCGGCGGGACCTCCGGCGGCGCTCTGCGGCAGGCGGCCCGGGACTCCTTCGTGCACGGACTGCATGTGACGCTGCTGGTGAGCGCCGCGCTGTTGCTGCTGGGCGCCGTGATGGCGCTGCGATTGCCGCGGGTCATGGACTGCTCGGCACCCGCGACGGACCCCGCCCTCGACGCGAAGTCCGGCCCGGCCGGGATCCCGGCCCCCCGGGACGTCGCCGAGACCCGCGTCTCCGCCTAGGGGCTGCCGAGGGGCGCGCAGGACCCCGCGTCCGCGGCATGATCCGCACGGCAGTCCCGAGCCTCCCTGGACTTGCGGGACACTGCGTCGTAACGTCGGGTCGAGATTCTTAACTAGCGGTGCTAGTTATCACCTTGCCGGAGGCTGTCGTATGTCCGCGTCCTCGAAGCTCCCGCCCTTCGACCCCGCCGACCCGCTCGGGATCGACGACCTGCTCGACGCGGAGGACCTGGCCATCCGCGACACCGTGCGGACCTGGGCCGCGGACCGGGTGCTGCCGTACGTCGCCGACTGGTACGAGAAGGGCGAGCTGCCCGGCATCCGGGAGCTGGCACGCGAACTCGGCGGGATCGGCGCCCTCGGCATGTCGCTCCAGGGGTACGGGTGCGCGGGGGCCAGCGCCGTGCAGTACGGCCTCGCCTGTCTGGAGCTCGAAGCGGCCGACTCCGGCATCCGTTCGCTCGTCTCGGTGCAGGGCTCGCTGGCCATGTACGCCATCCACCGGTTCGGCAGCGAGGAGCAGAAGCAGGCCTGGCTGCCGCGCATGGCCTCCGGCGAGGTCATCGGGTGCTTCGGACTGACCGAGCCCGACCACGGCTCCGACCCCGGCTCGATGCGGACGCACGCCAAGCGCGACGGCGGGGACTGGGTCCTCAACGGCCGCAAGATGTGGATCACCAACGGGTCCGTCGCCGGAGTCGCCGTCGTCTGGGCGCAGACCGACGACGGCATCCGCGGATTCGTGGTGCCCACCGACGCACCCGGGTTCTCCGCCCCCGAGATCAAGCACAAGTGGTCACTGCGGGCGAGCGTGACCAGTGAGCTGGTCCTCGACGACGTACGGCTGCCCGCCGACGCCGTCCTGCCCGACGTCGTCGGCCTCAAGGGTCCGCTCGGCTGCCTCTCGCACGCGCGGTACGGGATCGTGTGGGGCGCGATGGGCGCGGCACGCTCCAGTTTCGAGTCCGCGGTCGCGTACGCGAAGACGCGGGAGCAGTTCGGACGGCCCATCGGCGGCTTCCAGCTCACCCAGGCCAAACTCGCCGACATGGCCGTCGAACTGCACAAGGGCATCCTGCTCGCCCACCACCTGGGCCGCCGTATGGACGCGGGACGGCTCCGCCCCGAGCAGGTCAGTTTCGGCAAGCTCAACAACGTGCGGGAGGCCATCGAGATCTGCCGTACCTCGCGCACCATTCTCGGCGCCAACGGCATCTCGCTGGAGTACCCCGTGATGCGGCACGCCACGAACCTCGAGTCGGTGCTGACGTACGAGGGCACCGTCGAGATGCATCAGCTCGTGCTGGGCAAGGCGCTCACCGGGCTCGACGCCTTCAGGTGAAGGCCCCGCTCGTGAAGCCCCGGGAAGGCAGGGCCGGTGAGCGGCCCTGCCTCAGCTCTGGTTGAAGAAGCCGTCAGCCTGACGGCTCGCGGCCTCGCCGGAGACGATCTCCGTGTTGGCCGGGGTCAACAGGAAGACCCGGGTCGCGACCCGCTCGATGGTGCCGCGCAGGCCGAAGGTCAGGCCGGCCGCGAAGTCCACCACGCGCTTGGCGTCGGCGGGCTCCATGGACGTGAGGTTGATGATCACCGGGACGCCGTCCCGGAAGAGTTCGCCGATACCGCGTGCGTCCCGGAAGCTGTCCGGGGTGACCGTGCCGATCCGGCGGCCCTTCTCCTCCGCCGTCTCGGAAGCAACCTTCACGCGCGGGTCGGTGACCCAGGCTTCGCCGGACTCCTGACCCTCGGCGTAGTCGTCGTCGTAGTAACGCTCGTCATCGTTGTCGTCGACGAGGCCAAGCCAGGCACTCGCCTTGCGCACCGATCCCATGGACGCCTCCTCTCACAGCGGTCTTTCGTGCTTCCGCATACCCATGGTCGTCCATGATGCGGATGTCGCGCCAAGTGGATAGACGCCGCGCGGGGGTTTCGTGACGGTACTGGTGCACAGCGAATCCGTCGAGAGCCCGCGTCTCCCAAGGGTCGTACGGGGTACGGCTGCTGACTGAGAGTGAAATATGATTTCTCGCGGCGATCGGGTGACGGGCGGTGCGTACGGGTGAACGGAACGGTCGATACGATGCCGCAGCTCAACGTCGTACGTGTCACGGGGGAGTGTCGTGTTCGGAATCGTGAGGCCCTGCAGCCACCGTCTCGGTGAAGGGCTCAAGACGCAGTGGATGGCGCATTTGTGCGGGCTTTGCCTCGCACTGCGCGGGGACCACGGCCAGTTCGCGCGGGTGGTCACGAACTATGACGGCCTGCTGATATCGGTTTTGACGGAGGCTCAGGCCGAGCGCGCGACGGGATGGCGGCGCACCGCGGGCCCCTGTCCGCTGCGGGGCATGCGGACCGCGTCCGTCGCGCAGGGCGAGGGTGCGCGGCTCGCCGCCGCCGTCTCGCTGGTCCTCGCCTCGGCGAAGGTCCGCGACCATGTCGCCGACGGGGACGGGCTCCTGGCGCGCAAGCCGGTCGCGCTGGCCGCGCGCCGGGTGGCCGCGAGCTGGGGCAGGGCCGGGGCGCGTACGGGATCCGACGTCGGCTTCGACACGGCCGTGCTCGTCGACGCGGTGGACCGGCAGATCGGGATCGAGGCGCTGGCCGGGCCCGGAACGCCGATCCTGACCGTCACCGAGCCCACCGAGACCGCCACCGCCGCGGCGTTCGCGCACACCGCCGTCCTCGCCGGCCGTCCCGGCAACGCCGTGCCGCTGGCCGAGGCCGGGCGGCTCTTCGGACGGCTCGCGCATCTGCTGGACGCCGTGGAGGACCGGGAGGCCGACGCCGCGGCGGGTGCCTGGAATCCGCTGACGGCCACCGGTACCTCGCTCACCGAGGCCCGCCGGCTCGCCGACGACGCGCTGCACGGTATACGGCTCGCCCTGCGGGAGGCCGAGTTCACCGACAGCCGGCTGGCGCACGTCCTGCTCGCCCACGAACTGGGCCGGTCGGTGGACCGCGCGTTCGGGACGTCGGGGTGCGGGCACGCGGTGGGCGGGTCGCACGCAGCGGACGGCTCTCTCGACGCGCTCGATTCCCTCGGCTCGCCGGGCGGGGCGGTTCTGCTCGGGCCCGAGGGCTCCTTCGGGCCGCCGCCTCAGCACGGCGGCAATCCGTACGTCGGCGGCGGCAACCCCTTCGGCGGCGGGCCCTCCGCCCAGCCCCCGGCCCCCGGCAAGCGCGGATTCTGGGCCGGCTGCGCCGCCGCCATCGGGCTGTGCTGCACCTGCAAGGTGTGCTGCGCCGACGAGTACGAGGGGCCGTGGTCGCGCAAGAAGCGCGAAGGGTGCCTGAACAACTGTGACTGCGACTGCGGTTGCTGCGAGGCGTGCAAGTGCTGCGAGTGCTGTGAGTGCTGCTCGTGTTGTGACTGCGGGCTGTGACCGCCCGCTCGGAGCACTCCCGTCCGGGGTGCTCCGAGCGGGTCGGGGAGCGCGGTCAGTCCTTCAGCTCCGGCGGGGAGATCCGTGACGTCGAGATGGCCGAGCCCTTCGTGCCCCACTTGGCGAGGATCTTCTCGTACGTCCCGTCGGCGATGAGCTTGTTCACCGCGGCTCGGAAGGCGGGCGTCAGCGCGCTGCCCTTCTTGAAGGCGAAGCCCACGTCGAGGCGGTGGAACTCGTTGAGGAACTTGACCCCTTGCTGGTGGGCCACGGCGTAGCGCAGGCCGTTGATGGTGCTCATCACGACATCGCTGCGGCCCTGTTGCAGCGAGGACCAGATGGCGCCCTGCTCGCTGTACGTCTGCACCTTGTACGCCTTCTCGCCGGCCTCCCCGCAGACCTTCTTGTTCGCCTCCAGAGTCGCCTCGAACGTCGTACCGGCCGCGGTCGCGACGTTCAGCCCGCACAGCTGCCGGAGCTCGGTGATCTTCGAGAGCTTGCTGTCCTCACGCGTGGCGAAGCCCTGGCCGTCGTTGACGTAGGTGACGAAGTCGATGGACTTTCGGCGTTCGTCGGTGACACCGAAGTTGCTGGCCCCGAAGTCGTATTTGCCGCTGTCGAGGGCCGGCAGGATCGCCTCGAAGCTCGCGGACTCGTGCTTCAGCTCGATGCCGAGGGTCTTGGCCACGGCGTCCGCGAAGTCGACGTCCTGCCCGGTCAGCGTCTTGCCGTCGGCCAGGTAGGAGGTACCGGGCGGTGAGCCGGACACACTGATCGCCACGGTCAGCGAACGGGTGCCGGACGGCAGCAACTTGGCGGCGGAGGCATCCTTGCGGATCGGCGAGACGACGTCCTTGGTGGGAATCCTGTCGCCCCGCGCCGCGGCCTGCGCGGTACTTCCGCCGGCTGCGTCGTCCGTACCGGAGCCGCACGCGGTGACCAGCAGGGCCGCGGAGGTGAGCAGCGCAAAGGACGCAAAATGCCTGTTTCGGGTACGCGAGAACGTACGCATGGTGTGCGGTCTCCTGAAGGCAGGGAGTGAGAAGGCGCAAGAGGGAGGGGAGGGGCGCGCGTGTGAAGGCGTGGGGAAGAGGAGAAACGCGGGAGGCGCCCGTCACGGACGGGCCCGCAGGGGGTCAGCTCAACAGGAAGAGGACCACACGCGACCGAAGTCGATGTGGGAGCGCTTGACCAGCCACTGCTGCGAATGCATGGGCCAAGTGGAACAGGCATCCGTTTCTGCGTCAACTGACTTGAGACGTAAGGCTCACAGTGTGGACAGCCTTGACATCGAGGGGAAACGGCCCCGTACTCTCGTGTCACGGCCCTGCTGAGGGGCTCGGCCGTACGGCGCTCCCGGGCGCCCCGCGTGGCCTGTGTGAAGGCACCCGTGTTCGACTCGACGCATCACGGAGCCTCGCATGTCCTCCGACACCCTCACCAAGGTCGCCGCCGCACCGGACGAAGCGGCCTCCCTGCGCATCGTCCCGCGGCGCCGTCCCGGCCTGTGGACCGCCGCCGTCGCGGTGCTGGTCCTGCTCGGGCTCGCCCTCAACTCCGTAGTGCGCAACGACGCGTTCCAGTGGGACGTCGTCGGCGAGTACTTCACCTCCGCCTCCGTGCTGCGCGGACTGTGGCTCACCCTCTGGCTGACCGCGGTCGTGATGGTGCTCGGCTTCGCCCTCGGCACCCTGCTCGCCGCGTTCAGACTGTCCACCAACCCCGTGCTGCGGACCGTGAGTTGGGGATACGTCTGGCTCTTCAGGTCGATGCCGATCCTGGTCCAGCTGCTGTTCTGGTTCAACATCGGGGCGCTGTACCCGCAGATCCTTGGTGTGCGCACCGTCGACCTGCTCGGCCCCGTGACCGTCGCCGTCGTCGGCCTCACCCTGCACGAAGCCGCCTACGCCGCCGAGGTGGTGCGCGGCGGCATCCTCTCCGTCGACCGCGGGCAGATCGAGGCCGCGCAGGCGCTGGGGCTGAGCCGGTGGCGCCGCTGGTGGCGGATCGTGCTGCCGCAGGCGATGCGCTCCATCGTGCCGCCGGCCGGGAACATGCTGATCGGCACCCTCAAGGGCACCTCCATCGTCAGCGTGATCGCCGTGCAGGACCTGCTCTACTCCGTGCAGCTCGTCTATCACCGCACCTACCAGGTCATGCCGCTCCTGATGGTGGCCACCCTCTGGTACGTCATCGTCACCTCGGTCCTCGGCGTCGGCCAGTACTACGTCGAGAAGCACTACGCGCGCGGTTCGGAGCGCACCCGATGACCGCCGGACGGCCGTCGCTGGTGATCGTCGGGGCCGGTCCGCGGGGGACCGGTCTCCTGGAGCGGATCGCGGCCAACGCGGCCGAACTGTACGGCGATTCGGGGCTGGACATCCATGTCGTGGACCCGTACCCGCCGGGCGCCGGACGCCTCTGGCGCGAAGAGCAGTCGCCGCTGCTGTGGATGAACTCCGAGGCGCAGGACGTCACGATGTTCACCGACGAGACGGTCGACATGGCCGGGCCCGTGCTCGAAGGACCCACGCTCGACAGGTGGGCGGGTCTCGACGGGCGCACCTTCGCGGACCGGCCCCGACAGGGCGCCTACCTGCGCTGGGTGTACGAGCGTGCCGTGGCCGCCCTGCCGCCGGGCATCCGGGTACACCGTCACGCGTGCCGCGCGCTGCGGGTGAGCGGACCCCGCGAAGGCCGCCAGCAGGTGTGGCTGGAGGGCCGCCCCCGCCCGCTCCTCACCGACCTCGTCGTGCTGACCATCGGCCACCTCGACGCCGAACTCGACGCCGAACAGAGCGAGTTGGCCGCGTACGCGACGGAACACGGGCTGGTGCATCTGCCGCCGGACTTCACCGCCGACAGCGATCTGTCGGCGCTCGCGCCCGGAGAACCCGTCCTGGTCCGCGGCTTCGGGCTCGCCTTCGTCGACCTGATGGTGCTGCTCACCGAGGGGCGCGGCGGGCGGTTCGAGGGCGACGGCTACCTGCCGTCCGGGCGCGAGCCGATCCTGTACGTCGGCTCCCGGCGCGGGGTCCCCTACCACTCCAAGATCGGCTACAACCTGGAGGGTGAACGGCCCCCGCTGCCACGGTTCTTCGGGCCCGCCGAGGTCGACGCGCTGCTCGCCCGCCCCGAGAGGTCCGACTTCCGGCGGGACGTGTGGCCACTGATCGAGAAGGAGCTCGGGTTCGCGCACTACCACCGCCTGTTCACGGCACACCCCGAGCGCACCCGGGTCGCCTGGAGCGACTTCGAGGAGAAGTACGCCGCCGGTACCGGTGCCGAGATCCAGGCCCTGGTCGCGTCCGCCGTGCCCGACCCGGCCGACCACCTCGACCTCACCGCGCTCGACCGTCCGCTGGACGGGGTGCGCCACGCCTCGTACGACGATCTCCAGGACGGACTGCGGACGTACATCGAGGAGGACCTGAGACGACGTCATGATGCCTCGCGCAGCCCGGACCTGGCCGTGTTCCTCGGGCTGCTCTCGGTCTACGGGCAACTGGTCCGGCTCGGTGACATCGGCCCGTGGTGGCACGGCTTCTTCAGCTGCGTGGCGTCGGGGCCGCCCGGCCCCCGGCTGCGCCGGATGCTCGCCCTGTCGCGGGCCGGAATCCTGCGGTTCATCGGCGCGGACATGACCGTCACCGCCGAGGACGGGGTCTTCCGGGCGGGCAGCGCCACCGTGCCCGGCGCGACGGTCGAGGCCCGGGCGCTCGTCGAGGCCCGGCTGCCCCACCCCACCGTCGAGCGCACCCGGGACGCACTGCTGCGCGAGCTGTACGCGGACGGGGCCGCCGCGACGCCCGAGGGGCTGCTCGCCGTCGACCCCGCCGACGGACGCGTCCTGGAGCGCTCCGGCATCCCGCACCCCCGGCGCTTCGCACTCGGCCCGCACACCGATGCCCGGGGCTCGGGCGCCTTCACCCGGCCGCGTACCGGCGGCCCGGCCTTCCGGCAGAACGACGCGACGGCGCGCGCCGCGCTCACGTTCCTGCGGGCGCTGTCCTGTCGCGCCGCGGCCTGACGCAACCCCTCCGGTATCCCGCAGAACGACACTTCGCGAAGGGAATCGCCCGATGAGCACAACCACGGCCGGCCCACCGGTCATGGTCGACATCAAGTCCGTCCACAAGCGCTTCGGTTCGCTGGAGGTGCTCAAAGGGGTCGACCTCGCGGTGCGGGCCGGAGAGGTCACCGTGATCCTCGGACCCTCCGGATCCGGCAAGTCGACGCTGCTGCGGACCATCAACCATCTGGAGAAGGTCGACCAGGGCCGGATCAGCGTCGACGGCGCGCTCGTCGGCTACCGGCGCTCCGGCGACAAGCTGTACGAGCTGCCGGAACGCGAGATCCTCAAGCAGCGCACCCGGATCGGCTTCGTCTTCCAGAGCTTCAACCTCTTCCCGCACCTCACGGTGGTGGAGAACATCGTCGAGGCCCCGGTCTCCGCGCTGAAGCGCCCCCGCAAGGACGCCGCCGAGACCGCGCGCGCCCTGCTCGACCGGGTCGGGCTCGCCGACAAGGCCGACGCCTATCCGAAGCAGCTCTCGGGCGGGCAGCAGCAGCGGGTGGCCATCGCCCGCGCGCTCGCCCTGGAGCCGAAGCTGCTGCTCTTCGACGAGCCGACCTCCGCGCTCGACCCCGAACTCGTCGGTGAAGTGCTCGACGTCATCAAGGACTTGGCCCATCAGGGCACCACGATGATCGTCGTCACCCATGAGATCGGGTTCGCCCGCGAGGTCGCCGACACCGTGGTCTTCATGGACGACGGCCGCATCGTCGAGCAGGGCGCCCCCGGCGACGTACTCGACCGGCCGAGGCACGAGCGCACCCGGGCGTTCCTCTCCAAGGTCCTCTGAACCCGGCCCCCACCACTCCGCGCCGGTCTCCAGGCCCTCGACTCCCCCCACCCCGAAAGGTCTTCCCCGATGACCGCACCGCACGGCCGGGCGCTTCTGCACCTGGCCGCCGCCCTCGACCAAGGGGCGGCCCACGACGCCGCCTCCTTCGTGGAACAGGCCCAGCTCGCGGAGCGCGGTGTCCTCGACTTCGTCACCCTCGGAGACACGTTCGCGCGGCCGGGACTCGACGCGCTCGCCGTGCTCTCCCGGGTCGCGCCCGTCACCGGCCGGATCGGTCTGGTGCCGACCGTCACCACCACACACACCGAGCCCTTCCACGTCCAGGCGGCCGTCGCGACCCTCGACTGGGTCAGCCGAGGCCGGGCCGGCTGGCAGATCGACGTGTCGAGGACCGAGGCGGAGGCCCGGCTGTTCGGCCGCCGCACGCCCGGACTCCCGGACGCACCCGGCCGGGTGACGTCCCCGCCGCCCGGCGACGCCCTCTGGCAGGAGGCCGGCGAGGTCGCCGACGTCGCCGCCCGGCTCTGGGACAGCCGGGAGGACGGCGCCGAGACACGCGACGGGACCACCGGCCGCAGCGTCGACCGGAACAAGCTGCACCAGGTCGACTTCGAGGGCGGCACCTTCTCCGTGAAAGGCCCCTCGACCGTGCCACGGCCCCCGCAGGGCCACCCCGTCCGGGTCGTCGACGCGACCGAGTCGGCCGCCCGGCGGACCGCCGCCCGGTACGCGGATGTGGCGATCGTGCGGGTCGCCGGCCCGGCCCAGGCGCGTGCCGTGCGCGTCGAACTGCGGGACACGGCAGCCGCGTTCGGGCGCGACCCCGATGATCTGCGCGTCCTCGCCGGGCTCGGTATCGACCTCGGTGACGGCGAGCGCGCTGCCGAGCCCGGCCACGGCGGAGGCGGGCCCCGGCAGACCGCGCAGGGCCCGCTGTACCGCGGCGGGCCCGTCGGCCTCGTCGAGCTGATCACCGCCTGGCACCGGGCGGACGCCGCCGACGGTTTCCACCTCACGCCCGTCGAGCCGCGCCGCGACCTGGAGCGGCTCGTCAACGGAACGGTCGCGCTGCTCCAGCACCGCGGACTGTTCCGCACCTTCTATCCGGGCAGCACCCTCAGGGAGCACCTGGGGCTCGCCCGGCCCGTCAACCGCTACGCCGTGGCGGGGGGAGCGTCATGACGGTCCGCAAACGGATGCACCTCGCCGTCCGCCTTCCGGGCCTCGGCGGCACCACCGCCGGGACCGGCCGGCGCTCCGCGTCCCCGGTCGACTTCGCCGCCTTCGAGCGCTTCGCGCGCACCGCCGAACGCGGTCTGTTCGACTTCCTCCTCCTCGCCGGGGGAGGGCGGTCCGGTGAAACCGAGGGGCGCGTCCATGACCCGGACCCCGGGGGCCGGCCCGAGGCCGTCACGGTCCTCAACGCTCTCGCCGCCGTCACCGAACGGCTCGGGCTCGCCGCCACCGTCGACACGGTCTCCCACCAGCCGTACGAACTCGCCCGCAGACTCGCCACGCTGGACCACCTCAGCGAAGGCCGGGCCGCCTGGAACATCGTGACGTCCACACCGGCCGCCACCGCGGAGAACTTCCGCCGCGGCAGCCGTCCGGACGCGACGGGCCGCCACCGGGTCGCCGCCGAATTCGTCCAGGTGTCACGGGAGTTGTGGGACTCCTGGACCCTCGACGGGGTGTCCCGTCCGGTCGCGCACCGGGGCCGGCACTTCGACGTCGCGGGCGAGTTCACCGTGCCGCGCCCACCGCAGGGACACCCCGTGCTCCTCCACGCGGGGGACTCGCCCGCGGGACGGGACTTCGCGGTCCGGGCCGCCGACGTCGTCCTCGCCGGCCCGGGGGCAGGGCACCGTCTCCCGGGAAGGCAGGGCTCCCGGCAGGACACGCTGGAGGCGGGCCGGGCGTTCTACGCCGAGGTGAAGGGGAGACTCGCGGCCCACGGCCGGTCGCCCGAGGAGCTGAAGATCATGCCCCTGGTCACCTACGTGCTCGGCGACACGGCCGCCGAGGCGCGGGAACGGGCGGCCGAGATCCGCCGGGAACGGATCCCCTCGCGGAACGCGGTCGGCACCCTGGAACGGACCCGGGGCCCCGACTTCTCCTCCGACGACCCGGACGGGCCCTTTCCCGCCGTCGACCCGGACCTTGGACCACTGCCGGCACGGGGCCGGTCGACGGCGGCCGACGTGCTGATCGTCGCGGAGAAACGGCGGGCCCACGCACGCGAGAAGGCCCCGTCCATCCGGCAGACCGTCATCGAGACATCACGGCACCCCACGTTCGTCGGCACGCCGGAGTCGGTCGCCGCCGAGCTCGACGAGTTCGTACGGACCGACGCCGCCGACGGATTCGTCCTCGTGCCCCGTGCGACACCCGGCGCATTCGAGGAGTTCGTGGACCGGGTGGTGCCGCTGCTCCAGGAACGCGGCGTGTTCCGCACCGCATACACGGACACGACGTTGCGCTCGCACCTCGGCCTGGCCGAGCCCATATGGAAGGGTTGATCACATGACGACGGACGCACCCGAGGACTGGAAGCACTGGCAGGAACACCGTGTCGCGACGGTGTCCGAGCCGTACGGCCCGCTCGCGCTCACCGGAACCCACTGGATCGAGGACTATCCGGAAGGGCGACTTCCGGACATCCCCGGGCGGTGGGCCGCCAAGGGGGACGGAGTGGTCCTGACGGCGGCCGCCGAGGACGGGCTCACCCTCGACGGCGAGCCCTTCACCGGCGAGATCGTGCTGGACGCCGACTACGGACCGGCCGACGGAGCCCGGGTCGGGCGCGGGGAGCGGCGGTTCGTCGTCCTGGTGCGCGAGGGGATCTGGGGCGTACGCGACTACGACCCCGCGGCAGCCACCCGGCAGGCCTTCAGGGGCATCGAGGCGACCCCGTACGACGGGCGCTGGTCGGTGCCCGGACACTTCACCCCGTACGGTGAAGGGCGCACCGTGCGCGTCGAGAACGCGGACGGGGTCGCCCGCGGGCTCGCCCTCGGCGGTGTCCTCGCCTTCACCCTGGACGGGCAGGACCTCACCCTCCAGGTGTCGGTCGAGAGCGACGGCTCGCTGTGGGCGGTCTTCGCCGACACCACCAGCGGGGACAGCAGTTACCGCTTCCGGTTCCTGCGCCCGGCGGCGCCCGACGCCGAGGGGCGTACGACGGTGGACTTCAACCGGGCCGTGCTTCCGCCGTGTGCGTTCGCCGACCACTTCGTCTGCCCGTTCCCGCCGCCCGGAAATACGCTGAGCGTGGCCGTCGCCGCGGGGGAGCGCCGTTTGGGCTGAGGCCTCCGGGGCCACCGAAGGCGTGGGGGAAATCTGAAGCCTTCAGTGGTCCGACGATCAACCTCCTTGACACGTACGCAAGTTGAACGCTGCACGGCCGAAAGGCGCCCTTGCGCCCGTCGGCCGTGCCGCCGAATACTCCCCCTCAGCGCTTGTCAGGGGCATGGCTTGTCCGGAATCCGGACGGGCGGCTCCCGGCTGCGCCTCACGGGCCCCAACCCCACAACACGAGGGCCCCTTACTTCCCTTCGGAGGAATGAAACGTGAGGATCAAGCGCACCACCCCCCGCAGCGGGATAGCGAGACGGAGTCGGCTGATCGCCGTGTCCACCGGACTCGTCGCCGCGGCAGCGTTCGCGATCCCCAGCGCGAACGCGTCCGACGCCCAGACCTTCAGCACCACCCAGCTGAGCAGTGTCAACAAGTCGGTACTCCAGTCCGACATCGCGGGCACCGCCTGGGCGGTCGACGCCAAGACGAACCGTGTGGTCGTCACCGTCGACAGCACGGTCTCGAAGGCCGAGATCGCGCAGATCAAGAAGGACGCCGGCGGCAACGCCGACGCCCTCACCATCAAGCACACCGCGGGCACGTTCAACAAGCTGATCTCCGGCGGCGACGCCATCTATGCGAGTAGCTGGCGCTGCTCGCTCGGCTTCAACGTCCAGGACAACAGCGGGAACTACTACTTCCTGACCGCCGGTCACTGCACCGACGGCGCGGGCACCTGGTGGTCGAACTCCGGACACACGACCACGCTCGGCACCACCGCGGGCTCCAGCTTCCCGACCAACGACTACGGCATCGTGCGCTACACGAACACGTCCGTCACCAAGTCGGGCGCGGTCGGCAGCCAGGACATCGCCAGCGCGGCCACGCCCTCCGTGGGCACCACCGTCTACCGTCGCGGCTCCACGACCGGCATCCACAGCGGCCGTGTCACCGCGCTCAACGCGACGGTCAACTACGGTTCTGGCGACATCGTCTACGGCATGATCCAGACCACGGTCTGCGCCGAGCCCGGTGACTCCGGCGGCCCGCTCTACGGCGGCAGCGTCGCGTACGGTCTGACCTCCGGCGGCAGCGGCAACTGCAGCTCCGGCGGTACGACCTTCTTCCAGCCCGTGACCGAGGCCCTCAGTGCCTACGGAGTCCACGTCTACTGACCGGCGCGTACGGCAACCCCCCACAGCCGGACCAGCGGCCGGCAGCAGGAGAGCCCCCGCACGCAACCTGCGTGCGGGGGCTCGCCCTTGCTCGGGCGGCGGCGTTACCGTCGACGTACACGCTGTACATCCCGATGCGCCACTTCGGACCCTGGGGGGCCGTGATGGTCGAGGAGCTGGTCGCGGCGGGAGTCTCCGTCGCCTCCGTGGGCCTGGTCTATGTGATGGCCGGTGCCCGTGTCGTCAAACAGTACGAACGGGGCGTGGTGCTGCGGCTCGGCAGGCTGCGCCCGGCCGTACGCGGCCCCGGATTCACCCTGGTGATCCCCGGCGTCGACCGGCTGCGCAAGGTCAACATGCAGATCGTGACCCTTCCCGTGCCGGCCCAGGAGGGCATCACCCGGGACAACGTGACCGTGCGGGTGGACGCGGTCGTCTACTTCAAGGTGGTGGACGCGGCCGACGCGGTCATCCAGGTCGAGGACTACCGCTTCGCGGTCTCCCAGATGGCGCAGACCTCCTTGCGTTCGATCATCGGCAAGAGCGACCTGGACGACCTGCTGTCCAGTCGCGAAAAGCTCAACCAGGGTCTGGAGTTGATGATCGACAGCCCGGCGATCGGCTGGGGTGTGCAGATCGACCGGGTCGAGATCAAGGACGTGTCGCTGCCGGAGACGATGAAACGGTCCATGGCGCGGCAGGCCGAGGCTGATCGTGAGCGGCGCGCCCGGGTCATCAACGCGGACGCGGAGTTGCAGGCGTCCAAGAAGCTGGCGCAGGCCGCCGAGGTGATGTCGGAACAGCCGGCCGCGCTCCAACTGCGGCTGCTCCAGACGGTGGTGGCGGTCGCGGCCGAGAAGAACTCCACGCTCGTCCTGCCCTTCCCGGTGGAACTGCTGCGCTTCCTGGAACGGGCGCAGCAGCCGGCCGCGCCCGGGCCGTCCGTCGACCCGCGGGAGTCGGTCGTTCCGGCGGCCGAGCAGGGGCCGCCGCTCGACGGCCGACAGCCCGAGCAACCGGTGCAGAAGCAACCGCCGCCCGGGGAAACCTCCTTGGACCGACCTTCTGAAGGGTCGATAACAAGACAGGACTAGACCTCGCAGGCCGCATCGGTAGGACCAGCGGACCGTGTTTGCGGAGGGAATCCACAGGGCGTGACCACGCACGGTCAAGGCGTAGGGCGGGTACGGCCGTTGTCGTACACGCGTCCTGAAGTCGACCTTGTGTGTTGCCTGTGCGTCTCGGAATAGTGGGCGAGGAACAACTGGCATGGACGCGACGGGACGGGCTTTTCTGCCGTTCTCAGGGTCCATGTCCGTACGCCTTCCGGTCCTGGAGGTCCCCACAACCTCTCGGACCGACCCCCCACAGGAGGACGTGAGTTGAAGCACCGACGCATACCCAAGAGGCGTGCCGTCATGACGGGTGCGGGCATCGCCGCACTGGTCGCCGCCGGAGTCACCTTCCAGACTGCGAACGCGAGCGAGGCTCCCAGGACCTCGGCGCCGCACACCCTCTCCGTCACGGCGGCCGGAAAGCTCGCCTCGACGCTCGGCAAGGACTTGGGCGCCGACGCGGCGGGAACGTACTACGACGCGAAGTCACGGAACCTCGTCGTCAACGTGCTCGACGGGACCGCGGCCAAGGCCGTCACGGCGGCCGGCGCCAGGGCCAGAATCGTCGAGAACTCCCTCGCCGAGCTGACGGGCGCCCGCACCACGCTCAAGAAGGACGCGACCATCCCGGGAACCTCCTGGGCGACCGACCCGGAGACCAACAAGGTCGTCGTCACCGCCGACCGCACGGTCTCCAAGGCCGAGTGGGCCACGCTCACCGAGGTCGTCGACGGCCTCGGCGCCAAGGCCGAACTCCAGCGCACGAAGGGGGAGTTCAAGCCCTTCATCGCCGGTGGTGACGCCATCAGCGGTTCCGGCGGGCGCTGTTCGCTCGGCTTCAACGTGGTCAAGGACGGGCAGCCGTACTTCATCACCGCCGGTCACTGCACCGAGTCGATCTCCACCTGGTCCGACGCCGGCGGCAACCAGATCGGCACGAACGAGCAGTCCAGCTTCCCGGACAACGACTTCGGCCTGGTCAAGTACACGGCGAGTGTGGATCACCCGAGCGAGGTCGATCTCCACAACGGCTCCGCGCAGCCCATCGCCAAGGCGGGCGACGCCACCGTCGGCATGAAGGTGACCCGCAGCGGTTCCACGACCCAGGTGCACGACGGCACGGTCACCGGCCTGGACGCCACCGTGAACTACGGCAACGGTGACATCGTCAACGGCCTCATCCAGACCGACGTCTGCGCGGAGCCCGGCGACAGCGGCGGCTCGCTCTTCTCCGGCGACACCGCGATCGGTCTCACCTCCGGCGGTAGCGGCGACTGCACCGCGGGCGGCGAGACCTTCTTCCAGCCGGTGACCGAGGCGCTCTCGACCTTCGGAGATTTTTTATTATGACGGCCTCCCCGGTCCGACTGATAGTAGTATC
>NZ_JBHWVI010000173.1:0-18654 GCF_042737005.1 Streptomyces sp. NPDC060027 | reverse complement strand
GTCCACCGTGGCGCTTCGCGCGGTGGGTCCGGGCGGCGTCCCGTCGGTGCATGACGCGGCCTGGGCGAGGGACGGACATGTCGTGTCGGCGGCTCCGGTCGGGCCGGTGCGGGGCGCGGCGGACACCGCGCCGCTTCCGATGGCCGTACCGGACGAACTGCCGTGCTCCCGGGGCGCGTTGTCCGGGGCCTCGCCCTGTTGGTTCAGCGCGAGCGGGGTCAGCAGGGTCGCCCCCGCCGCTCCGCACACGGCGAGCGCCGCGCCGGGGTGCTCCGCCAGCCACCCCGTGACGGCGCCGGCCGCACCCAGTCCGGCGAGTCCGCTCGCGCACCAGGCGGGCGTGGCACGGAAGAGGCGCAGCCCCGGCGCGCCGAGAAGCGCACCCCCGAGCACGGCCGCGCAGTACACCGGGACCGAGGGCCACAGCCCCGCCGCCGCGTTGAGCAGGCAGGCGAGCAGCGCGCACCGCGCCGCCGTGCGAGGGGTGACGGGCCGCCGCCGGAGAAGCCTGCGGGCGACTGCCGCACCGAGGACGCACAGGAGGGCGGCGGTGAGCAGCACGTAGCGCACCGCGGCACCGGGCATGCCCACGACCGCACCGAGCAGTGGGGCGCCGAGCACCAGACCGCCGGGGAGCAGACCGGCCGCGGCGCCGCTGAGTACGTCGTCGGCCCAGGGCGCACGCGACGGCGTCATGTCCTCACCTCACCTCTTGCGAACGGAAGTTGCGCGGTTCGTCGGACTCCGCCCCGGTGGTGTCCCCGGGCCGGGACGGCAGCGGCGGAGCGAGCAGCCGTACGAGATCGTCCAGGCCCTGGCGGTCGGTCAGTTCCGGTTTTCCCGACGCGTGGCGCAGGAGCGTGTGCAGGGCGATCGTCCGGTCGTCCCCGCTCCCCGCGCGGGCCAGGCACGCACGGAGTCCCGCGAGTTCGACGGCGATCGCTGTCCCGACCCCGTCCGGCGGCGGGACGGCCGCCTCCGCCGGACCTTCCCGGAAGCGGCGGCGGGCCGCGACGCCGATCGCGTAGACCAGGAGCAGAGCCGAGAGCCCGGCGGTCGTGATCAGTCCCCAGGGGTAGACGTCGGTGGCCGAGGAGAACTTGGTGGGCCCGTACGTGCCGCCCACGGAGTACCTGCCGAAGGCGGCGACCGGCAGGGTGACGCGGACGCGGTAGGTGCGGGTGGCGCCCGCGGGCAGGTCTGTGGTCAGCGGGGCCGAGACCGGGATGTCCGCCGTACCGCCCGTACCCCAGGCGACGATCAGCGGGGCCCGGCCCAGAGCGGTCGTCCCGGGATTGCGGACCGTGACCGTGAGCGTCCGGTGCGGGGACGCGCCGAACAGCTCCGCCGGTCCGGGCGAGCCGGAGATGTGCGTACGGATCACGTCGACGCGCGGGGCCGGGTCGAGCGAGGGCAGTGTCGCTTCCCGCTGCCCGTCGAGGTCGACGTCCACCTGGGCGCCGCTCGTGCCGGGCCGGGCCGTCACGCGGATCACGCAGGGGCAGCGGGAGGGCGGCACGCCCGCGACGAGCGCGACCCGGAACGTTCCGTCGGCGGCCACCAGGGCCACCGCGGCGCGCAGCGTGTCGCAGTCGGCGCTGCCCCGTAGCGCGCGGGCGCCGCACACCTCCGCCTGCACGGTGGCGCCCGAAGGCCAGTCGGTACCCGTCACGGTGACCGGCCGTCCCGGCGTCAACCGCGTGGTGCCGACGCCGATCGAGGGCCGCGGGGTGTCCGCTCGGGCAGGTGTGGCGGGCAGCGCGAGGCCGGCCAGGAGCGTCGCCGTGAGCGCGGCCGTGGGAACCAAGCGGCTCATGGTGTGTTCTCCAGCCGGGCACGGCGCCGCCGGCGCACCTGCGAGAGGGCCAGGACCGGCAGCGCCAGTGCGGCCAGCAGCACGGCGAGGGTGGTCCAGGACAGCAGTAGGGAACCGGATTCGGCGGACGCCTCGGGCACGCCCTGTGCGCTGACGCGTACGGAGGCGTGGACGAAGTCCAGTGGGGGAGCGTCGTCCCAGGCGGCGGTGATGACCGTGCTCCGGCCGGGCAGCAGCACCGGCAGCCGGGCGGTCCGGAAGGTCTTGAGGGTACGGCCGAACAGCCCCGTGGCGCGGGGACGGGCGGTCGGCTGGACGACGGTGTTCCCGGTGTTGACGACCGTGTAGCGCACGGTCGCGCGCCCGGAGCGGAACGGCACTCCGGCGGGCCGGTGGGTCAGCCGCACGCCGCGCACCGTCACCCCGGGAGTGAGTGGGCCGGCCACGGCGAGCTGCATGCGCACCGCGATGGCCCGCTGGATGCCGAGGTCGACGCCGTTGTCCTGACCGGCCTGTTCCACCGCGTTGTTGAGCGCGACGATGCCTCCGACGTGGGCGCCCGGCGTCGCGTCCGGAGGCACCGTCACCGTGAAGGGGATCTCCGCGCTGCGACCCGCGGGGATCACCAGGGCGTTGGTGCGCAGCTTCACCCAGCGTCCGATCCCCTGCTGGGCCTGCCCCGCCTCCCGGTAGGCGAGCGCCCCGTCACGCGGCGTGTTGTACGCGTCGGTCCCGTACACCTGGAAGGAGAGGGGGACCTTGGAGAGGTTGCTGATGAGCACCGCGTCCTTGATCTTCGAGCCCGGCGCGGCGTCCAGGGAGAAGACGCCGCGCCGCACCCCGTCGGTGACCGCGCCCGCGGGCCGTACGGACCAGGCGCTCGGCCCGCTCCCGGCCGCCGCCGCGGGCACGGGGCTCACGAGCAGGGTCAGAAGCAGGACGAGCAGGACGCAGGACACCGCCGGGCGGATCGCCCCGGGCGTGCCGCGGCTTCGGATGGGCATGGTGGGTGTGCTCCTGCTCCGGCGGCGGGTGGGCGGGGTGAGTCGAGGTGCCGGGGCCCGGTGTGGGCCACGGCGAGGGGACCGCGAGCGCGGCCGACCGCTGTGAGGGGCGACGGGTGGTCGCGACCGCCGTGGGAGACGACCGGTGCGGCCGACCGCGGTAAGTGACGAACGGGTACGTCGACCGCCGTACGGGACGACGGTCGGCGCCGACTCCCTTGCTCGGCGGCGGTTATGGCGGATCGTCAGGAGAGCGTCAGCCGGAGGACGGCCTCGTAGGCGCCGCTCTGGGTGATGGCCGGTACGTCGAGGGATAGTCCCGCGCCCGCGTCGAAGTGGCCGCCGGTCACGGACGCCGCCGAGTCGAACGCCAGGGACAGGGCGGCCGAACCGTCCTCCTCGTCGCTGCTGAGCCGTCGCTCGCGCACCTCGCCGACGGTGTACGGGAGTTCGGCCGGATGCCAGACGTAGTCGTCCTCGTGGATCAGCTCGACGTGCGGGCGCACCGCGCCACCGCCTTTCGCTTGTCGCCGCGGGGGTTGTCCCCGGGCGGGGGAGGTGTGATTGCCGACGGGAACGGGTGTCACCGGGGAGGAAGGGGAGACGGTTGTTCCGGTGATGGTGTCCGCGGGGCGGCGGGCGCGCGCAGTTCGCGTTTGAGCACCTTGCCCGCGGAGTTGCGCGGCAGCGCCGCCACCGCGCGCACCTGCCGCGGCAGTTTGTAGCCGGCCAGCAACGGCCGCAGGAACAGCGCGAGTTCCTCGGGGCCGACGGGTGCGGCACCGGGCCGCGGAACGACGTACGCCGTGACCACCTCGCCCCAGAGCGGGTCGGGCAGCCCGACCACGGCGCACTGGGCCACGTCCGGATGGGTGAGGGAGGCCTCCTCGACTTCCCGCGGGTAGACGTTGAGTCCGCCCGAGATGATCACGTCCTTCTTGCGGTCGACGATGCGGACGTAGCCCTCCTCGTCCATCGTCGCGACGTCACCGACGCTCAGGAAGCCGTCGGCGGTTCGGCAGGCCGCGCTCGCCTCGGGGTCGTCCAGGTATCCCTTCATCAGGAACGGCGAGTGGCTGAAGAGTTCGCCCGGTTCACCGGCGGCGACCTCGGCGCCGTCGTCGCCGAGGATCCGGAGCCGTGTACGGAACCAGGCCCGGCCCACCGAACCGGCCTTGCGGCGCGCGTCCGGGGGGCGCAGGTTGGTCACCACACCGCCCTCGGTCGACCCGTACAACTCGTGCACACCGCATCCCGGGAAGGTGTCCAGCACCCATTCCTTGAGCGGGACGGGAAGCGCGGCCGCGTTGAAGTACAGGGTGTCCAGGGCCGACAGGTCCCGGCCGCGCGGCCCCGTTCCGCCCAGGTCCCGGATGGCCTGGGCGTGGGTCGGCACCAGGAAGACGGACTGGGCCCGCTCCCGCGAGGCGAGGTCCAGCAGCCGTTCGGGGTCCCATCGGGGCAGCATCACCACCGTCCCGCCGGTGAGCAGGGGAGCGTAGCCGAACAGGAATCCGGCGCCGTGGCTCATGGGGGCCACCGCGACGCTGACGCGTTCCTCGCCCAGGCCCCATTCGTGCGCCGACAGTTCAGCCGTCAACGCGCGTGCCGCGTGGGTGAGGAGCGCGCCCTTGGGCCGCCCCGTCGTCCCCGAGGTGTACTGCACGCAGAACGTGTCGTCCCCGGTGACCGGGATCCGCGGGTCCACGTCGCGGCCCTCCGAGAGGACGTCCTCGTAGGCGCGGCCCGGTCCCGGTCCACCGACGCGCACGAGGACGTCCACCGAGACGGCCGCGGACACCTCCTCGGAGCGGTCGTGCTGCACGACGAGTGCGCGGGCGCCGCTGTGACCGGTGATGAAGGCGATCTCCGGAACCGTCAGGCGCACGCCGACCGGCACCATGGTCAGGCCCGCCTTGCCGAGCGCCGCCGCGATCTCGGGGTATTCGAGCCGGTTGCCGAGCAGCACGGCGACGCGGTCGGCGGGGCGCAGGCCAGCGGCGAGGAGCGAGCCCGCGAGCCGGTTGGAGCGGCTGTGCACGGCGGCGAAGCTCAGGCGCCTGGCGCCGTCCACGACGGCCGTCCGCGCGGGCGTGGCGGCGGCCCAGGAGCGCAGCCCCGCGACCATGCTGGGCGCGGTGCGCCGGTCGTCCGGGACGGACCGCAGATGTGCCGGGAGATCTTCCACTACCTGTCCTCCGAAGGCGTCGGGCGAGCGGGAGTCCCGACCCCTTGATACTCCCCGCGTTTCATTGATGTCAACGCTGTTCCGTCAAGCGAAACAGAAACGGCGAGTGCGGGGAGGCTTGTCATGTACGCGATTTTCTGTTCTGTTGGGGAAACAATGTTTCCTCCCCCACATCGAGAAGGTGAACTCGTGTTCCGTGGACTGTTACGGGCCGTGCCGGCGCTGCTGCTGACCGCAGCGGCCGCCTTCACCGTCGCCCCCGCCTCGGCCGCCGCACCCCTGGCCGCCTCCGCGGCGGACCCCTCGGCGCCCGGTACCCACGCCGTCGCCTACACCGACCTGACCGTGTCGGCGTCCGGCCGTTCGCTCAGCGCGCGGGTCTGGTACCCGGGAACCACCTCCGGCGCCAACGCCCCCGTGGCCGCCGGTACCCACCCCGGCCTCGCCTTCGGGCACGGCTTCTTCCAGGACATCTCCAAGTACGAGACGCTGCTCCGGCACTACGCGTCCTGGGGGTTCATCACCGTCACCCCGAAGTCCCAGAGCGGCCTCTTCCCGAGCCACTCGGGCTTCGCCGACGACCTCAACGCGTCCCTGACCTGGCTGGCCGCCCAGAACACCACGAGCGGCTCCCGCTTCGCCGGCACGGTCGACACGGCCCACCTCGGGGTGTCCGGGCACTCCATGGGAGGCGGCGCCGCGCTGCTGGCCGCGAGCCGCAACACGGCCGTCAGGAGCGTCTCCACCGTGGCGGCCGCGGAGACCAACCCGTCGGCGGTCACGGCATCCGGCACCCTCGGCATCCCCGCCCAGTACGTCGGCGCGAGCCAGGACGGCATCGCCGGTGTCGCCGACAACCAGCAGAAGATGTACGACGCGAAGACCGCCCCCACCCAACTCCGTGTCATCACCGGCGGCTTCCACTGCGGCTTCGTCGACAGCTCGGGGATCGGTTGCGACAGCGGATCGATCACCCGCGCCGTACAGCAGAAGCTCACTCGGGGCGTCACCACCGCCTACCTGCTCTACACCCTGGGCGGCGACACCTCGCTCCACGACCAGGTCTGGGGCTCCGCCGCGCAGAACCTGGCCGGGGTCGTGTACTCCGCCAAGCCCTGACCGACCCCGTGAACAGGGTCTGAACCGCCCCTGGACCCGCACCGCCGGCGGATGTTTCAGCGTCTTCCCCGTCCGGCCCCCGGTGCGGGTCCGCAAAGGGGCCCGCACCGGTGAGGGCCACAAGGAGAGCTACGCGTCGCGCGGTGTCACGATCCGCTGGAAGTCCGTCCTCTCACGGCGGGCATGACCCTGCGTAACAAGGTCATCCTTCCCGCGTCGAAGCCGAGCTGGGCCGCCAGCCGAGAGCCGGCCCGCCCCGCCAAGGCGAGCCCCACTCGCTCCAAGGTGTGGTTGAGTCGAGTAGTGAACCGAGCGTACGGGGCAGCCAGTCGGAAGAACGGTTCGGCGAACGTCCGGCGCGGGCAGTCCGCCGACCCGCAGATGAAGCGCCGGACCGTCAGCCGGATTACAAAGCCCTGCTCAGCGAGCGAAAGGTCCTTCAGCCTGCGCTGGTAACGGTCGTGGACTCGGTCCGAGAAGCGGCCGCAGTCCGGACACGTCGCCGCGACCGCGCGGCCTCTCGCCACCACCTCGACCGTGCCGAACGCGGCCGCAACGGCCTCGACCTCCACCTCGTCGATCCCGTCGAACACCAGCGAGTCCCAGAACGATGCATCGATCTGCATGACCAGCAGCATCACCGTCCACAGCCGACCAGAGCAGCGAACGGGACACATCTGATGGAGCGTCACTTCTGGCTGTCAGACGCCAAGGCGTACGCCGTCTCGCACGAGCCAGTCCCTCGCAATCGAGCATCGAGGTCACCCTCCGCGACGGCTCCCCAAGATCCGTGCCAGAACCCGCAACTCGTGAACAAAGCCATAGGTCCCGGATACCCGCTTCGTGACGATGCCCTCGATCCCGGCCGGCGCCCATTCCCACATCCACGACAGCGCCTCATCCCGGTCCAGCGTCATGGGACACCGCGTCCAGGGCGGCATGAGCCCTTGATCGACGAAGAGTGCCTCCAGCCGGGCCCGGCGATCACGGTAGGGGAGTCGGGCCACATCCCCGTCCCCACCGTCGACGCGTAGGAGATCGAAAGCGACGTAGTGGGCTGGACTGGAACGGACCTCAGCAGCCACGGACTCTGGACGCCGGTTGAGGCGGCGCAACAGTCGTTCGAAAGCCAGGCGGCCGTCGTGCCAGATCACGATCTCGCCGTCCAGGATGACCGGTGGCAGGTCGCGGGCTGCAGCAGCGAGCTCTGGGAATCCGGGATTCAGGAGAGTCCCCTGCCGTGAACGGATCTCCACAGCGCCCTCCGGGTTCCGGCTGAGGATTGCCCGGAACCCGTCGTTCTCCAGCCTTTGCCATGTCTCATGAGCCATGGACCCCTTGATATGGACCGGAGCACCTGTGAGCGTCTCGGCTTTGCTGCCCAGCAGCGGGGCAGAGGCGGCCACCCCTTCGTCGAGTTCGCGACTGGAGCATTCGCGACGGCCGCGTCAGCGAGTGGACGCCAGGAAACAAACTCACTTCCGTGAACACATAACGCAATGATCTGCACTTATTGTTACTTTTCATGTGTTGACGCTCGCCGTGGTGATTCTCTTGCTGGTAGGCGGGGCGGGCGGAAGGAGCTGCGGTCGTGAGTGGTGGGCAGAGTGGACTTCCCCGGTTGCTGACGGCAGCGGAGACAGCGGCGCCGGTGGAGGCGGTGGACGTGATCGCGGAGGACCTGCGGCGGCGTTTCGAGGCCACGAAGGTCTCATTCCTCATCGTCGACCTGACGGGCAAGGCGGTGGCACGGCTGTCGACCGCCCCGGCAGACGGGCGCGAGGCGGAGCGGATCCCTTTGTTCGGCAGTGTCTACGAGGAGGTGATCCGTACCCAGCGGCTGTATCAGGAGGCGACCGGTCAGGGTCAGCGGGTGATCGTGCCGGTCACCAACCGGGGGGATGCGATCGGGCTGCTGGAACTGCTCCTGCCTGCCGCCCCCGGCGAGGACATCCTTGCTGAGGTCGGGGAAGCCGCCCACGTCCTGGCCTACATCGTGATCGCCAACGGGCGTTTCACTGATTTCTACACCTGGGGGAAACGCTCCAGGCCGCCCACCCTCGCGGCAGAGATCCAGTACCAGCTGCTCCCCCTGTCACTGTCGTGCGAGGCCGCGCAGTTCACCCTGTGCGGGAGCCTGGAGCCATCCGAAAACCTCAGCGGCGACACCTTCGACTACACCCTGGACCGGGACGCGCTGCACGTGTCGGTGACCGATCCCATGGGCCACGACATCGACGCCGCCCTCGCCGCCACGGTCCTGGTGAGTGCCCTGCGCGGCGCCCGCCGCGCCGGAGCCGACCTGGCCGAACAGGCCCACCGCGCCGACCAGGCCCTGGTCGAGCACGGCCAAGGGCACGCCACGGGGCAACTGCTGCGCATCAATCTCCGCACCGGGCGGGCCCAGCTCGTCAACGCGGGACACCCCTGGCCACTGCGCATGCGCGAGGGCGCTGTGGAGGTGATCACCTGCGAGGTGGACCATCCCTTCGGGCTGTCCGAGTTCGCGACCCTCCCCTACCGCGTTCAGGACCTCGATCTGCGCCATGGTGACCGTCTGCTCATGTTCACCGACGGCATGGTCGAACGGCACGGGGAGCAGGTCGACCTGCCCGCCCTGCTGGAGCGCACCCGGGGCCTGCACCCGCGGGAGACCGCGTTGATGCTGACGTCCGCAGTCCGTGACGCTGCCGGCGGCCGGCTCGAAGACGATGCCACCGTGATGTGCCTGGACTGGCACGGCCCCCAGGAGACTCAACGACACGTCAGCTCCGGCGCGGACGCCCAACAAGCCTCAGCCGGCCGCACAAAGCAGCAGCCGTGACGCTCTCCTGGACAGTGCCGGGCTGCCGCTGAGTGGCACGCCTCGCGCCTCTTCCTGGAAGCCCGACTTGCCGCCCTTCCCCGGCCGCTGCGGGCGGACCCGAATGAGACATCACGAGGTGTCTGGAGAACCGTCCCATTTAGCTTCATAGGCGATGGGGCCCGTTGGGAGGTCTTCGACGGCTTTGGCCAGCATTGCCTCAGGCAGTCGCCATTCCATGGGCTCAGCGCTACCACCAAGGACGTGGCGTTCAACCGTCACAAGGCTTCAGCCGACCCCAGGATCCGCTGGTTCCGTCCACGTATGGACGAGTGTGGATCTCCTCTGCCTCCTTTCGCCCCCGACGAGCACGCGCGCGCCGAAAGGCTGCGCATGGCTGTGTCCGTGTCCCGTCGATGAACTCGGAGACGGGCTGGTCCTTCATGGCCAGGGGCGCTCCGCGGGCTCGGGGCGCCGTCCTCACGTCGTCATACTCGTCCCCGCCCACGCGTGCTACCACCCTGCTACCATGTGAATGTGAACACCGCGAAGAGGCAGACGCAGGTCCGGCTGGAAGAGGGCGTGCTCGCGGCCGGCAAGGCCGCCGCAGCCGCCCGTCGGCTGGACTTCAACCGGTACGTGGAGCGGCTCATCATCGAGGACACCACCGGCGTCCGCGCCGCTGGCATGACGGCCGCCCAGCGGTTCATCGATGAGCACGGCACGTTCCTCGACGATCTGGAGCAGCAGCTCGATGCTCCGTACGCCGATCCGCAGGCGGGCGCCGCCGCGTGATCGTGCACGTCGACGAATCCTGGATCCTCGAGGTGGCGGACCGGGCCGGGCACCGCGACCCTGCCCCCGACGACTACGGCGTGCCCATCGCCGCCGTCGCCCGCCACCGGGGCGAACTCCTCGACTCACCCGTCTACGACGGCGCCTACGCCCGCGCGGCTGCCCTGGTGCACAACCTCGGCCGCTGCCGCTGGCTGGAGCGTTCCAACCTCACCGTCGCCTGCGCCGTCGCCGTCATGTACCTCGAGGCCAGCAATATTCCCGTGAACCCCACACGTGAACAGCTCACCGCACTCGCCCACGAGCTGAACAACCCGCGCTGCACTGCCGCCCGGATCGCCTCCTTCCTGCGGACCTGGAAACCCTGAGCCCAGGGAGTCGTCTTGCAGTCGTGGGCCTGAGCAGGTCACTCCGCCGGATTCGATGCGCTGCGGCATGCCGCAGCGACGTGGAGGAATTCGGGCACGCCCTGGGCGATGGCGTAGGGCTGGAACCGGGGAGCAGCGCTGCGAGTAGTTCGGTGACGTCCTTCTCCAGGAGGCCAGCAGGGCGTCATTTAGGGTCGGCGACGTGCCTTTACCCCAGTGCCGCCAGCGCTCGGAGCAGCAGCTGGCCTGGGGGGACGTCCTCCAGGCCCGTGACGGCTTCCCTTTTCGTCGCCGGTCGCTTGTTCTGCAAGTTGCTTGAGGTGGGCACGCTTGGCATCCAGGGCCCCGGCCTTCGCAGCAATCTGGGCCGCCCAGGCCGCCAATTCCACCGCCAGTTCCGTGATCGGCTTGCCGGTGTGGAGGTTGCTCTCGCGGTAGTGGGCATGGACGCCGTAACCGCGGCCGGCACCGCAGGCAAGTTCCATATACGAGTCCGCGATCCCCATCATCGCCCCGCCGAGACCGCTCTCCTCCCCGTCGAGTTCCTCGCGCATTTTGGTCACCGCGTCTTCGGCATTGCTCCCAGCTTCACTCATACCTTCATGCTTCCACCAGGCGCTGTCACGTTGTTGGGTGTGTGGGTGCCTGATGGTGTGGTGGGGTCCGGGTGCCGGCCTGTGGTCGGGCCGTGGTGGGTCAGCTGGCAGCGCCGGTGATCTGGTTCCAGATGGCGAAGCGGATGGTCATTTCGGCTCGGTGTTGGGATGCGGTCATCAGGTGGCGGTGGGGTCGGAAGTGGGGTGAGATGCCGCTGAATGCGGACAGGAACCGCTGGGCCGCGCCGACGGAGCGGAAGCCCTTCATTGCGTGTTCGCGTTGTCTCGTCGGCTGGTGGGAGTTCTCGGCCCGGTTGTTCAGGCCCTTGTGGGAGCGGTGCTCGACGGAGGGCATGACTTCGCGGTGGGCGGCGCCGTAGGAGCGGAGCTTGTCGGTGACGATCACCCGCGGCACCGCGCGCGTCTTCTTCATCAGGCGGCGGAAGAAGCGCCGGGCGGCGGCCTTGTCCCGCCGGTTCTGTACGAGGATGTCGAGCACGTTGCCGTCCTGGTCGACGGCCCGCCACAGATACTTCTGCTCGCCGTTGATCTTGATGAAGACCTCGTCCAAGTGCCATTTGTCACCGGGCCAGGGCCAGGGCCGGCGGCGCAGTCCGTTCGCGTAGGCCTGGCCGAACTTGGCGCACCAGCGGCGGATCGTTTCGTAGGAGACGATCACGCCGCGCTGGAGCATCAGCTCCTCGACCTCGCGGAAGCTGAGCGGGAACCGGAAGTACAGCCACACGCAGTGGGAGATCACCTCGACCGGGTACCGATGCCCCCTGTACGACGGCGACACACTCTCCACGGACGATCCCCCCAGCATGACCAACCCGAAGATCATCCCACCCATCAGCCAACGTGACAGCGCCCTCGCCCGTGCTGGGTCCGGCGCCGCCAGATCGGCACCAGCTGACGGTGCAGCGTGCGGGCCTCCGCCTTCAGCGGGCTCAGGGCGGTGGCCGGCAGGAACCCGTCGGTCAGCAGCGGGGCGCACCAGTCGCCCAGCAGCGCGGTGGTCAGGGCCTGGTTCCAGCGGTCGCTGCGCGGCAGCACCAGCGAATGAGCCGCGAGAGGCTCGACCCAGTCGGTGGCAATCTCGGAGCGCCGCACGGGCATGGAACCGCTGACGACCGAACGAACGGTGCAAGCATGCATCAACTCCGCATGGGCGTAGCGGACGGACGGCACGGAGCGCTCCACTGCACGTTCCTTGGGCACAATGCTCCTGCGCAGGCCGTCGGCGGCCTCGACCACCATGACCTCCTGCCCCGGGGAGAGTGCGAGGCATGCGGGGTCACCGAGGCTGGGTGCCTGGACGGTGAGGGCCTCGCCCATTCGGGATGTCCTCGCCCGCCATGCTCTTCTGGCCGACGGGTGTGGTCAGGGCCGGCGCCGCCCTACATGTCGAGGACGACATCGGAGCCGGGACGGGCACAGCAGATCAGCGCCTGTCCCGCGGCGGGCTTCTCCAGCGGGGGCGAGGTGTAAGCGATCTCGCCGGACAGGAGCGGTGTGACGCAGGTGTGGCACACACCGGTCCGGCAGCTCCAGCGGACCGGAACGTCGCATGCCTCGGCGAGTTCGAGCAGGCTGTGTCGCCCGTCGGGGAACGGGGTGGAGATGCCGCTGCGGGCGAAGGTCACCACCGGGCCGGTCCCGGGCGGACCGGGCGGTCGATGCGGCCGCAGACCGCTCCGCCCTGTCAGACCGGGGGTGATGGAGGGCAGCGCGCCGAACAGCTCGGAATGGACGGCATCAGGCTCGACCCCGGCCGTGGTGAGCGCGTCTTCGATGTCGGCCATGAAAGAGGCAGGCCCGCAGACGTAGGCGGTCGCGTCCGCCGGGACACCGAGAGCGAGCAAGCTGTCCTTGGTGAGGCGCCCTGGCCTGGCGTTGTCGCGGCTGTACTCACCGGGCGCGGCGGCGCTGTAGAACACATGCTCGCAGGAGTGCGGCAGCGCGGTGAGGAGGCTGCGCACCTCTGCGGCCAGAGGGTGTTCCCGCGGGCCGCGGGCACCGTGGATCCACCAGACCTCGCGGCCGTCGTGCGAAGCCGCAAGCTCGTGCAGCATGGCCAGCACCGGAGTCAGGCCGATGCTGGCGGAGATGAGGAGAACCGGCCCGGTGCCCTCCTGGAGGACGAAGTCGCCTCGGGGCGCCGCCGCGTCGAGCATCGCGCCCGGCCGCAGCTTCGCCGTGAGATACGCGCTGACGGCGCCGTGCGGTTCATGTTTGACGCTGATCCGGTAGCGGCCACTGTCGGGCGCCGAGGACAGCGAGTAGCTGCGCACCGGGGCAGGTTGTCCGGCTCCGGGCACGCGCAGTGTCAGGTACTGGCCCGCACGGGCGGGAGGGAGCCGGGACCCGTCCGGGGCGACGAGGTGGATGGAGGAGACGGTGGCGCTTTCGGGAATCACCTCAGCCACGCGCAGCGCCCTGAAGCCGTCCCAGGCCGATGCCCCGCCACCTGCGGCGGCAGCTCCCGAACCCTCCGCGGCCTCGAGCAATGCGTGGAACGAGCCCTGCCATCCGGGACTCAGAGCAGGGATGCTCACCGCCAGACGCAGCTTCTCGGGGTCCCGGTCGGGGAGGTAGAGCAGTGCGTCGGTGTCGGCCACGCTCAGCCTGCCGGGCCCGGACCCGGTCTTGATGATCTCGTCGCCGGCCTGGATGTGCCCTTCCCGCAGGACGCGCATATAGAAGCCGGGACGGTGATGGCTGACCAGCAGGGCAGGCAGTTCGGGTTCACCGAAGCGCAGACCCACGCGGTAACAGGTGACCCGTGGCTGGGTCACCTCGAACTCGGCCTCGCCGATGCGGTACCGGTCACCGATGCACACCTCGTCGTCCGAAAGGCCGTCGACGGTGAGGTTCTCCCCGAACCGACCGTGCTCGAGGTCGTCGCGTCCGAAGTGCTGCCTCCAGTGCCGGTACGACTCCATCTGGTAGACCAGCACGGCCCGCTGCTCGCCGCCGTGGCCGGCCGTGTCGCCCTGCCCGTCGCCGTCGATGTTGAGTCGTCGCACCATCACCGGTCCGTGCACCGGGTACTTCCACACACCGGTGAAGACGGTCCGGCCCTGCCACGGCACATTCTTCGGCAGACCGACGTTCACCGAAAGCAATGACGGCATCTGGCGCCCCTTCCCGAACCGTTCACCTGACCGGGCCGTTCGGCTGTTTCACCCCGGTGAGCGTCGCGTAGACCACGACGTTGCCCTGGTATCCGGCGTCGTCGACGCGGCCGCCGCAGGTGATCACCCGTAGTTCGGGCAGGTCGGAGCTGCCGTAGACCCGTTCGGTGGGGAATCTGTCCTTGTCGTAGGCCTCCACGGCGTCGACGGTGAAGACCGCCGTGCGGCCGTCCGCCCGGCCGATCTCGATCGTGGCGCCCTTGGTGAGGGCGCCGAGTTCGTAGAAGACGCCGGGGCTGCCGGTGCGGGTGTCCACATGCCCCGTCATCAGGGCTGTGCCGGACGAACCCGGCGCCGGGCCCCCGCCGTACCAGCCGGCCAGGCCGGGGCTGTCCGCGGGCGGGGGCTGAAGCGCCCCCGCCCTGTCGAGGCCCAGTCTTGTCGTCGGGGCGTTCACATCGATGGCGGGGATGCGAACCCGGACGGGCTGCGCGGGGGGCAGCGGCTGGACGGCGGGGCGTGCCGCCGAAGCGGTGGGGCCGCCTGCGGCGGTGGAGAAGGCCTGGTCGGCCGTGGGCTGAGGCGGCTGCCCGTGAAGGAACCCGTTGATCAACAACAGGCAGCCCGTCGCGAAGGCCACGACCAGAAGCGCGACCGGGGGGACGAGTGTGCGTGGGCGCGCGCTGGACTTGTGCCGGGGTTCCGTCACGGTTGAGCCTCTTGCCTGCAGCAGGGTGGGGTTCATTCCCGCGAACCTGGGGGCGCATGCGATGCCTGGCCGGCCGAGGTGGCGGGAGCGGGGCGGTCAGGTGCGGTCGGCGAGCGTGCGGCGGCGCATCCTGACCAGCGATCCGGCGGCGGCCGCAGCGAGCAGCGCACCGCCCAGGGCGACTTGCGTGTCGGTGTCCTTGACGTCTCCGAAGCCGGCTTCGACAGCGCCGTTCGGCTGGCGGCTGGCGATCTCGTAGGTATCCGTGATCTTGATCCGTGGAGGGCACTTCACGGTGATGGTGTCGGTGCCGGACGCGCCCCCTGCGGGGATCTGGAACTCGCCGGTGAGCTCGCCCTTGCGCTTGCCCGCGAAGAGGTGGAACTTCCCGCCGACCTCCGATTCGCCCTTGCCGTAGGTTTCCGCGCCGCAGGCCGTGGTGGTGACGGTGACGGTGGAGCCCGGTGAGGCAGTGCCCGCGTTGATGCGGAGTTGTGAGTCACGGGCGTCGGCGGAGGCTGGACTCCCCAGAGCCAGGACACCGATGATCAGGCCGATACCAACGCCAACGTGTGTGTTTCGCAAGGGAATCCTCCATCAAAGCTGTGGCCGACGAGTTGTCGCGGTGCCCGTGTGGTGCTCCATCGACGAGAAAACCGACACTCCGTCAGGCCCGCAACAGGAGGCATCGCGGGTCCGTCACCCGGGCAGGTGCAGTGACCGCCTTCGCGACAGCGTTTCCGCAGGTGGTGGCCGCGGGGACCGGCGCAGCGGATGTCGTGGCCGAGGGGTGCGGATGGGCGAACGACCGTCGTCCCCGAGTGCTTCCCGGCACGCGGTCGTAGGCGCGGGAGAGCCGTGATGCCCACTCAGTTGCCGCCTGTGTCACGGAGGAAGAGGATCTGCGCGAACGTCCCTCCTGCGCGGCTCGACGACATCACCGACGAGGACTTCGAGCGCTGCCCCTGCGCGGCGTGGCTCCGTGGCAGTCCGCTCCCGACCCGAGCCGGCCCTCCGGAGCCGGCGGGGGGATCTTGGCCTTGTAGCCTTTGCGCGCTGAAGTTGCGTCCGCGGTCACAGGCCGCGGGCGCGGAGTTCCAGGGGAGGGACATGCGCAAGGAAGCGCTGTGGTCGGCCGCGGCCGGAGTAGTAGCCCTGGCCGTGATGGTGGCGCCCGCCGCCCACGCCGAGGGGAGGGGTGATGTCCGGGTCGTCAAGACCGTCGTCGACGGCGGTACGAACGTGATCGTGGGCACCTCGAAGGTGGTGAAGTTCCCGATCGCGATCACCGTCAAGGACAACGCCGGCGTCAAGGGACTCACCGATGTGAGCACCTTCAACCGGTCGAACGGTTATGGGTTCGCCGACTGGACCGGCTCGACGTGCGTGAAACAGAGTGCCACGACGTCGGTGTGCACCGCGACGATGACGATCGACCCGGGCTGGATCGCGGACAGCGACGACATCGACAGCAACAAGGTCGCCGGAGTCTGGCAGGTCAATGCCACGGTGAAGGCGCAGGACGGTGACTACTGGATCTCCGACAACATCGCCCAGTACAAAGTGAAGCGTGCCGCCACACTCACGACGGACGCCCCGCCGGAGCCGGTCGTCAAGGGCGCCAAGCTCACGGTGAAGGGCAAGTTGAGCCGTGCGAACTGGGAAGACCGTAAATACCACGGCTTCTCGGGCCAGGAGGTCAAGCTCCAGTTCAAGAAGGCCGGGTCGTCCTCGTACAGCACGGTCAAAACAGTGAGGACGAGCAGCACGGGTGGACTGAGTACTACGGTCACCGCGACCGCGGCGGGATCCTGGCGCTGGTACTTCCCCGGCACGACCACGACCATGCAGGTCGTGTCCGCCGGGGACAACGTGTCCTTGTCCTAGCAGTTCGAGCTGTAGCAGCCTGCGAGGCGATGTGGCGGGGTCGCACACAACCGCGCCACATCGTCCTTTCACGGCCCGGGCTCGGCCGGGACACGCCCCGCGCCGCTGCTCGACACGTCCGCCGAGGGCTGCGCCGAGCCGTCTCGCGGCTGTCTCACCAGGTGTGGGCGACGTCGACCACCAGTCGGTCGGAGAGCTGCGACACCCGGAACGGCAACCGGGCCCGGACGCCGAGCCCCACCTGCGTGACTCCTTCGAAGCTGGCCCCGAACTTCGCGTCCCGGAAGGTTCGGTAGCCGGTCAGGTCGACACCCGGAAGCGGTCGCCCGCCCCGGCCCGGGTACGTCGCGGAGTGAGTCTCCAGGTCGTAGGCGGGGGCGGACACCATGATCTCGATGATCGCCCCGCCGGAGATCGGGATGCGCACGCCGGTCGGGTCCTGGTAGAAGGCGTCGACGTAGTGCACGGTGTACCCGATCGGCACGGTGCCCGCCGTGGGTACGTCGAAGACCATGCGGTCGTAGCAGTCGTGCGCGCCGGTCCTGATGTCGGTCAGCGAACCGATGTCGGCGTCCGCCGCGGTCTTCGGGAGGCTGCCCCATCCGGTCGGGCAGGCGACAGCCGTCGTGGCCGCGCTCGCCGTCGTGGGCGCCGCCACTCCCACGCCCACACCGGCCATCGTCAGGGCGGCCAGCACCGCCCCGTATCGTCTTGTACGCATCGCTTTCCCCTTGCTTGCGGCTCTCAGTTCCTGCCATGTCAGACATGCCGGTCACGGGTTTGGTTGTACGAGGTGCTCTGGAATCGTCCTGAAGCCCGCGCGCCCGTCGAGGCGTCGCGTCCGCGCCCCTGCCCGCAGACTCCCTGACCGCCCTCAAATGGCTTACGGAACTGAGCAGTTGCGACGAAGAGCGATGAACTCCCAGCTCTCCCTGCGGATTCCGCTACTCGTCGATCGCCGCGCCGAACTGCCCGTCGGCCACCGGCGCACCGAGGCTCGCCCCGTCGTAGGTCCACGAACCGTTGGAGATCAGCCCCGACGACGAGGCGGGAACGACCCATACGAAGCCGTCGCCGGTGTTCTCACCCGGCGCCGCCGCCAGCAGGCCGAACAGACCGTCCTTGTCGGCGTCGATCAGCCGCACCTGGCCGCCCCAGTGGTCCGAGCGCTCCGCCGCGCCGGGAACGCCGGCGGAGTTCTGGTCGAAGCTGCGTGCCCCGGTCGCCGTCAGCCCGCCCGGTGCGCCGCGCAGCGTCCAGACCGCACCCGCGTCGGACACGGAGCCCACGTCCTCCCCGGGCGCGCCGATGGCGAGGTCCGGGCGGCCGTCGCCGTCGGTGTCACCGGATGACAGCTCGGCGCCCCACCGGTCGCCGGCCTCGGCCGTACCGGGGACGCCGGGGGAGTCCTGCGTCCACTTCTGGGCCGGGGCCGGGTCGAGGCCGGAGAGGTCGCCCTGGCCCAGGTAGACGGAGACCGATCCACCGACGGGCGAGCCGACGGCCGTGTCCCCGATGGCCAGGTCGTCCTGGCCGTCGTGGTTGAAGTCGCTGGAGACTACCGCGGGACCGCCCTCGAACGCGCCGCCGTCCCCCAGTGCCTCGACGCTGGGCGCACCGTGGAGCACCTGGGTGGCGCCGACGCCCGGCTGGTCACCGGTGGTCACACCGGAGATCGCCAGGTCGGCCCATGAGTCCTCGTTGTAGTTCCCGTGGCTGAGGCTCCGGAAGGCGAAGCCGCCGGTCTCGAGCGGGCTCACGTCCCGAGCCCGGACATCCGCGTCCACCGCCGTCAGATGCCGAGCCGCCACCTCCGGCGCGGCGGTGAAGAACAGCAGCGTGTCGTTCTCCAGGAGGGCGATGCTGTCGCGCAGGTTGGCGTCCGGGGCCGCCGGGTCCGGTGCGAAGTAACGGGCCGCTTCGACGGCCAGACCGAAGTTCGCGCCGGCCCGCGGCCGGTCGGGGTTCTGCAGCCAGGTGCTGTCGTTCCCGTGCAGCCCGCTCGGCGAGCCCCAGAAGACGACGGCGCCGCCCGCGTCGGACAGGTCGGCCAGGTCTTCGCCGGGGATGCCGACGATCGCGTCGTCGTAGCCGTCGTTGTCCAGGTCGCCGGAGGCCACGGCGCTGCCGAAGCCGTCGCCGGCCTCGGCGGCGCCCGGGACGCCCGAAGTGTTCTGGTGAAGGACGCTCTTCCTGGAAGTGCTGAGGCCGCTTGACGAGCTGTACTGCACC
>NZ_JBHWVI010000172.1:0-18712 GCF_042737005.1 Streptomyces sp. NPDC060027 | reverse complement strand
GATGTGTATAAGAGACAGCCCCTCCGCCGCCCGGCGTCAGTCCCTGCCCGGCCCCGCGGCCGCTCCGCTGACGAGGAGAGGCCGGACCGGTACTAGCGGCCGGCCTCCTTCGACACCAGGGCCACCGCTTCGTCCACCTCGTCGGTCAGGTGGAACAGCATCAGGTCCTTCTCGGACGCCTTGCCCTGGGCAATGAGGGTGTTCTTGAGCCAGTCGACGAGGCCGCCCCAGTACTCCGTGCCGAACAGCACGATGGGGAAGCGGGTGACCTTCTGGGTCTGGACCAGGGTGAGCGCCTCGAAGAGTTCGTCGAGGGTGCCGAGGCCACCGGGCAGGACCACGAAGCCCTGCGCATACTTCACGAACATCATTTTCCGGACGAAGAAGTACCGGAAGTTCAGGCCGATGTCGACGTACTGGTTCAGCCCCTGCTCGAAGGGGAGCTCGATGCCGAGGCCGACGGAGATGCCCTTCGCCTCCAAGGCACCCTTGTTCGCGGCCTCCATGGCGCCCGGCCCACCGCCGGTGATCACGGCGAACCCGGCGTCGACCAGACCCCGGCCGAGGGCGACTCCCGCCGCGTACTCGGGCGAGTCCACCGGCGTACGGGCCGAGCCGAAGACACTGATCGCGGGCGGGAGTTCGGCCAGCGTGCCGAAGCCCTCGATGAACTCCGACTGGATACGCAGAACACGCCAGGGGTCGGTGTGCACCCAGTCCGACGGGGCCCGCTCGTCCAGCAGCCGCTGATCCGTGGTGCTCGCCTGCACCTGATCCCGCCTGCGCAGCACCGGGCCCAGCCGCTGCTCCTCCGGTGGCCGCTTCTTGCCCTCCGGGTTGCCAGTAGCCATGTCCACTCCCTCCGCGTACGGATCTTCCCCCGTTCCGGCCGGGCCGGGGCGGGGGAAGGTCGTTCTGCCCCAGGGTAGATCTCCGCTGGTTACGGCGGGGGGACGTGGGCATGTCCGCCATGAACCGCCAACGGGACGCCTCAGGCGGTGAGCCAGTCGCGCAGCCGTTCCTCACCCGCGAGGATCTTGGCCGTCTCCACCCTTTCGTCCCGCTTGTGCGCCAAGTGGGGATTCCCGGGGCCGTAGTTGACCGCCGGAACGCCGAGCCGGCTGAATCGGGAGACGTCCGTCCAGCCGTACTTGGGCTGCGGGGTGCCCCCGACCGCCTCGATGAAGGCGGCGGCCGCCGGGTGGGAGAGGCCGGGAAGAGCGGCACCGCTGTGGTCGTCGACGACGAACTCGTCCACGCCGCAGTCGGCGAAGACCTCGCGGACGTGCTCGATCGCCTCCTCCTCGGTGCGGTCGGGCGCGTAGCGGAAATTGACCGTGACGACGCACTCGTCGGGGATGACATTGCCCGCGACACCGCCCGAGATGCCCACCGCGTTCAGGCCCTCGCGGTACTCCAGGCCGTCGATCACCGGGTAGCGCGGCTCGTACGCCGCCAGCGCGGCCAGGATCGGGGAGGCCGCGTGGATCGCGTTCGAACCCATCCAGCTGCGGGCGGAGTGGGCCCGTTCGCCCTTGGTCTTCAGCAGCACCCGCAGCGTGCCCTGGCAGCCGCCCTCGACCTGCCCGTCGGAGGGCTCCAGGAGGACCGCGAAGTCGCCCTGCAGCCATTCCGGGTGGGCTTCGGACACATGCTTCAGCCCGTTCAGATGGGCCGCGACCTCTTCGTTGTCGTAGAAGACGAAGGTGAGGTCCCGGTTGGGTTCGGGGACGGTGGCCGCGATACGGAGCTGGACCGCGACGCCCGACTTCATGTCGCAGGTGCCGCAGCCCCACAGCACGCCGTCCTCGTCGAGGCGCGAGGGCACGTTGTCCGCGATGGGCACCGTGTCGATGTGGCCGGCGAGGACGACCCGCTCGGCGCGGCCCAGGTTCGTGCGTGCCACGACGTTGTTGCCGTACCGGTCGACCGTCAGATGCGGCAGGGCGCGCAGGGCGGCCTCCACGGCGTCCGCGAGCGGCTTCTCGTTGCCGCTCTCCGAGGGGAAGTCGACGAGCTGCGCGGTGAGCTCGGCTGCGTCCAGGGTGAGGTCAAGCGGGGTGTCGGCCATGCCGACGACCCTAGCGCGACCGGCCGGGGGGTCCCGAAAGCAGCCGGATGCGGTCGTATCCCCCGGCGTCGCTCCCGTTGTCCACAGCCCCACAGTCCGCCGACAGCGGTCTCCAGTACCTTGTACGCGTGCCAGAGCCGTCCCCCACTCCTGTCCGGCGCCGCCGTCGCCTCCTCCGCTTCGGCGGGGCCGTCATGGTCCTGCTCGCCCTCGCGGGCTATCTCGGCGTGCAGTACCTCACGGGCGGCACCGGCGCGCCCCGGTGCAAGGTCGTCTCCGGCAAGGGCGACGGCGCGTCGTACGAGTTCACGCCCGAGCAGGCGGTGAACGCGGCGACGATCTCGGCGGTCGGCACCTCGCGCCGGATGCCCGAGCGCGCGGTGGCCATCGCCCTCGCGACGGCTCTCCAGGAGTCGGGGCTGCGCAACATCCAGCACGGCGACCGGGACTCCCTCGGCCTGTTCCAGCAGCGGCCCTCGCAGGGCTGGGGCACGACGAAGCAGATCATGGACCCGACGTACGCGGCGGGCATCTTCTACGAGCACCTGGCCAAGGTGCCCGGCTATTCGCGGCTGCCCCTCACCGTCGCCGCGCAGCGCGTGCAGCGCAGCGGCTATCCGCAGGCGTACGCGAAGCACGAGCCGGACGCCACCCTGCTCGCCGCCGCCCTGACCGGCCGCGCGGCGGCCACGCTGACCTGCGAGGGGCGCCCGGGCGCGACCCCGGCGGGCGGCACCGCCCCGGTGCGGGCCGCGCTCGCGCGGGACTTCGGGCGCGATGTGCTCCAGGAGGCGGGCGCCACCGTGGACGCCAAGGGTTCCTCGGCGTCGCCGACCCCCGTCGCCCCGGCCTCGCCGAAGGCCGTCGACCGGACCGTGACGGTCCCCGTGCGCGAGGACTCCACCGCCGGGGCCGGGGTGGTCCGCCGCGGCTGGGAGCTGGCGCACTGGGCCGTGGCCAACTCCTCGGCCCTGCACATCGAGCGGGTGTCGTACGCGGGGCGCGAGTGGACCGCGGGGACCTCGGAGGGCTCGTGGCGCACGGCCGACGGCAAGGGCGGTGCGGCCGGAGGGAAGGCCGCGGCCGAGGTCCATATCGTCACTGCTCAGTAGTACGGACCCTCACTCGTTGGGAGGACCGGCCCTCGGCGGGCCGGCGACGGGCAGGGGCTTGCGCGCACTCACCCCGCATCCGGGAAATCCCTTGAGAACAAAGGGCCGCAAGGATTCTGCGGGATATACCGCCGGGTATTATTTGCCCGTTTTTATCCACACCCGATAATGCGACGCATTGCCAACTCTTTGCGTCGGGCCACCGCAACCTTCGCGGACTTCGAGCGGTAGTCACTGCGTCCGAGCCCGGAACGATCACCGCAGAGGCTCAGCGGACGGTGACGCGGTCGGTCGGCAGCCAGCCGGTCAGCTCCCGGGCACGGTCGGACACTTCCCCGTTCTCTCCCGTCATAAGGAGCAACATGTCCCTCCCCCTGACCCGCCGGATCGCCCGTGTCGTGCTGCTCGTCGCGGCCGGAGCGGCGCCCGTGGTCGGTGCGGCCGGCTCCGCCTGCGCGGCGCCCGAACTGCCGACCCCCGGCCTCGGCGGGCTGACCGCCCTGGACGGGGCGAACGTCGGCAACACCGTCGACGGAGCGGCGCAGAACGTCACCGGGATCGCCGGCAAGTCCAGCGGCGACGCGGTCAAGAAGTCCGTGCCGGCCGCGGGCAAGACCGGTAGGAAGGTCGCCAAGAAGGCGACGCCGGCCGCGCAGAAGGTGGCCGGGGGCGCTGCCGGGCAGGCCGCTGGCCTCCTCGGTGACACCGCGAAGACCGCGACCGGCGGCGGCCTGCCGACGGACACCGTGACCCGGGGCGGCCTGCCGACGAAGCAGCTGCCGCTGAAGGGCCTGCCGCTGGGCTAGGCACCGCCGTCGCGCCGACGCCCCGGACGCGGGGCCCGGCGGACGCGGGCCCGGCGGTCGTGGGCGGTGACGGGGGTCCGGGGACGCCTGTTCCCCGGACCCCCGTCGCGCACTACTGGGCCGAGGGCGCCTGCCGGAGGCGTTCGACCGCCGCCGCGACACGCTCGTCCGAGGCGGTGAGGGCCACGCGGACGAACTTGTCTCCCGCCTCGCCGTAGAAGTCGCCGGGGGCCACCAGGATGCCCAGGTCGGCCAGGTGGGCGACCGTGGACCAGCAGGACTCGTCCCGGGTGGCCCAGAGGTAGAGGCTCGCCTCGCTGTGCTCGATCCGGAAGCCGTGGTCCAGCAGGGCGTCGCGCAGCGCGGTGCGGCGGGCGGCGTAGCGGTCGCGCTGTTCCCGGACGTGGGTGTCGTCCGAGAGGGCGGCGACCACGGCGGCCTGGGTCGGCGCGGAGGTCATCATGCCGCCGTGCTTGCGGATCGCGAGGAGTTCGCCGAGGACGGCGGGGTCGCCCGCGAGGAACGCGGCGCGGTAGCCGGCCAGGTTCGAGCGCTTGGAGAGCGAGTGGACCGAGACGATCCCCTCGTAGGAGCCGCCGCACACGTCCGGGTGCAGTACCGAGACCGGGTCGGCCTCCCAGCCCAGCTCGAGGTAGCACTCGTCGGAGAAGACGAGGATGCCGTGCTCACGGGCCCAGCCGACGATCCGGGCGAGCTCGGCGGCGGACAGGACCTTGCCGGTCGGGTTGGACGGGGAGTTCAGCCACAGCAGCTTCAGGCCCGTCGGGTCCAGCTCCGTCGGGTCGTCGTAGACCACGTGGTCCGCCCGCGCGAGCCGCGCTCCGACCTCGTACGTCGGGTACGCGAGGCGCGGGTACGCGACCTTGTCGCCGGGGCCGAGGCCGAGCTGAGTCGGCAGCCAGGCGACCAGTTCCTTGGAGCCGACGATCGGCAGGACATGGCGGTGGGTGACGTCCCGCGCGCCGAGCCGCCGCTCCACCCAGCCCGTGAGCGCGTCCCGCAGCTCGGGCGTGCCCCACACCGTGGGATAGCCGGGCGAGTCCGCGGCCGCGACCAGGGCTTTCTGGATCAGCTCGGGCACCGGGTCGACCGGGGTGCCGACGGACAGGTCGACGATGCCGCCCGGGTGAGCGGCGGCGGTCGCCTTGTAGGGCTCCAGCTTGTCCCAGGGGAAGGTGGGAAGCCGGTCGGAGACTGCGGACACGGGATCGGGCTCACTTTCTCGTACGTACGGCCTGTACAGGCCGTACACGGGCCGCTGCACGGATGCCGCACGGGCTGACACGGCAAAACGCCTCGGTCCCGTAAGGCGATCGGAGCGATCAGGCCGTACGGGACCGAGGCGGCACTCCCCCAGCTACCACTGGGAGGGGCCCCAGAGGGCCGCTTACTGGTTCTGCGGCGGCAGCGCTGCGATGAAGGGGTGGTCGCGCTCGATCAGACCGAGCTTGCTGGCACCGCCGGGCGAGCCGAGCTCGTCGAAGAACTCGACGTTCGCCTTGTAGTAGTCCTTCCACTCTTCCGGAGTGTCGTCCTCGTAGAAGATCGCCTCGACCGGGCACACCGGCTCACAGGCTCCGCAGTCGACGCATTCGTCCGGGTGGATGTACAAGGACCGGGAGCCCTCGTAGATGCAGTCGACCGGGCACTCCTCGATGCACGCCTTGTCCTTGACGTCGACACAAGGCTGCGCGATGACGTAGGTCACGCTGTCGTTCCTCCTCGATAGGGCGCTGGCGGGCCTCCGTAGGCTCCGCCGCCTGGCGCGCGGGAGCGCGGCGTCGTCGATGCCCGCCCCTAGTATCTCCGTTCTTGGGCATGATCCGAACAGGAGGGGTGAACTGACCTGTGGAAATCTCTGCATCCGGCCGCCTGGAGGTCCGCATCACCGCTGCTGACGTGGGAAAACGTGTCTCGGTACGACGCATGATCGACGACGGAGACACGGGCGGGAGGTTCACCGATACGGTCGGAGTTCTCACATCGTGGGACAACGGTGTGCTGCTGATCACACGACGGACCGGCGAGAGCGTCCGGATCGCCGAATCCTCGCTGGTCGCGGGCAAGGTCGTGCCGTCCGCCCCGGCCCGACGGCGCGGGCCCGCGGCCTCGTACGAGGAGCTGGCGCGGGTCGCCGCCCGGGCCTGGCGGCCGGTGGAGAGCGAGCGGCTCGGCTCATGGGAGCTGCGGGCGGCGGGCGGGTTCACCCGGCGCGCCAACTCCGTGCTGCCGCTGGGCGACCCGGGCGTGCCGCTCGACCAGGCACTGACCGCCGTACGGGACTGGTACGCGGCCCGTGGCCTGCCCGCCTACGTCCAGACCGCGACCGGAGCCGAGGGCACACAGGAGCTGCTGTGCGCGGAGCTGGAGGCGCGTGGCTGGGCGCGTGAGGTGACGGCCGAACTGTGGACCGGCGCGCTCGCGCCGATCGGGGACCGGGAGGCACCCGGGGTCCTGCTCTCCCGCACGGCCGACGAGGCGTGGCTCGGCCGCTACCAGCGCAAGGGCCTGAGCGACGTGGCCCTGAAGGTGCTGGGCAGCGGTCCCTCGGTGTGGTTCGCGACGGTGCCCGGCGCCGAGGGCGCGGCTCCGGCCGCGATCGGGCGGTGTGTGGTGGACGGCCGCTGGGCCGGTTTCGCCGCCGTCGAGGTCGACCCGGCGTTCCGCCGCACGGGCCTCGCCACCGCCGTCATGGCCGCGCTGGCCCGCCGCGCCCTGGACGAGGGCGCCTCGGCGGCCTGGCTCCAGGTGGAGGCGGACAACGCCGGGGCACGGGAGCTGTACGCGGGCATGGGATTCGGGGCGCATCACGCGTACCACCACTACCGCGCGCCGCGGACGCAACAGGTACCCGGCGACGACCGCTATCGATCGACGTGACGGGGCACGAGCCCGCTATGCCTTCCCCTCAGCCACCGGACCCGGAGCGAGCCGACGACGTACGGCGGCGGTTCGCCGACGAGGCACGGGCCGAGCGGCCCGATCTCGCGGTGCTGTGCCTGCTGGCGGGCGCCGCGGCGGACGGGACGCTGGACGAGGCCGGCATGGACGCGGCGCAGATCGAGCTGGACGGGCTGGCCGGCCGGCTGCCCTTCCGTCCGGGCGGCCCCCGCGCCTGGGCGAGCGCCCTCTCCGAACTCCTCGGCGGGCGCTGCGGATACCGGGGGTCACCGGGCGACTACCAGCGGCTGGAGTCCTCCCTGCTGCACGCGGTGCTGCGTCGGCGGCGCGGGCTGCCCATCCTGCTCTCGGTGGTGTGGATGGAGGTCGCGCGACGGGCCGGCGCACCGGTCTACGGGGTCGCGCTGCCCGGTCATTTCGTGGTGGGCTTCGGACCGCCCGAGGAGCAGGTGCTCGCCGATCCCTTCGACGGCGGGCGCGTCCTGACCGGCTCCGACGCCGAGCTGCTCGTCGCCGGGGCGACCGGCGCCCCGCTCGACCCGTCGATGCTGTCCCCCGCCGACCCGCTCGACGTCGTCCTGCGCATCCTGAACAACATCCGTGCCTGGGCCGCCGCCCGGCCCGAACGCTCCGACGTGGCCCTGTGGTCGGTGGAGCTTTCCCTCCAGCTTCCCTCGCACCCGGCGCGGCTGCGCTACGACCGCGCTCAACTCCTCGTCCAGCGCGGAGACTTCCTCAGCGGAGCCGCCGAACTCGACGCGTACGCGGACGTGGTGGCGGGCGTCGACGAACCGGCTGCCGACCGCGTACGCCGACAGGCCCACGCGGCACGGGCGATGCTCAACTGAAGCGGGTCCGCCGGGCTGCGCGCATGCCCGGCCCGGAGCCGGGCCAGGAGCCCACGGATCCCTTCACAGCCACCCCTTCTCCCGCGCGATCCGTACCGCCTCCGCCCGATTGCGGACCGCCAGTTTCTGGATGGCCGTGGAGAGGTAGTTGCGGACCGTGCCCTGGGAGAGGTGGAGGGCGGTGGCCAGTTCGGCGTTGGTGGAGCCGTCGGCGGCGGCCCGGAGAATCTCGCGTTCGCGGTCGGTGAGCGGGTTGGCGCCCTCGGCCAGCGCGGCCGCGGCCAGCGTGGGGTCGATCACGCGCTCGCCCGCCAGCACCTTGCGTACCGCCTGGGCGAGTTGGGCCGCCGGGGCGTCCTTGACCAGAAAGGCGTCGGCGCCGGACTCCATGGCGCTGCGCAGATAGCCGGGGCGGCCGAAGGTCGTGAGAACGATCAGCTTGAGGGCGGGGAACTCCTTGTGGAGTCCGGCCGCGGCCTCTATGCCCGTCATCCCCGGCATCTCGATGTCGAGGAGCGCCACGTCCACGTCATGGGCGCGGGCCGCCGCCAGTACCTCGTCGCCGCGGGCCACCTGGACGACCACCTCGATGTCCGGCTCCAGTCCCAGCAGGGCGGCCAGCGCCTCGCGGACCATCGACTGGTCCTCGGCGAGCAGGACCTTGATCGTGCGGCTCATGCACCGGATTCTACGGGGTCGTCCGCCGCGCCCACAGGGGCTCGGCCGCCGGCGAGCGGCACCCGTGCGGCCAGCCGGAATCCGTGCCGGGCGCGCCCCGCCTCCAGCGATCCGCCCGCCTGCTCCAGGCGTTCGGTCAGTCCCGTCAGTCCGTTGCCGGGGGCGGCGCCGGAGGAGCCGCCCGAGCCGTCGTCCTCCACCGACAGTTCGAGCACGGGGCCGTCCAGGGTCTGGCGCCGGACGAGTGTCACCACGCAGCACCGGGCGCCGCTGTGCCGTACGACGTTGGTGATCGCCTCGCGCAGCGCCCAGGCCAGCGCGGACTCGCTCTCCTCGGGAACAGCCTCGACATCGGGTTCGGCCGGCAGGTCGGCGATGACGCCCGCAGCGGTCAAGGCGACCTGGGCTCCCGCGAGTTCACCGGCCAGCCGGGGCCGCCGGTAGCCGGTGACCGCCTCGCGTACGTCGACCAGGGCCTGGCGGCTCACCTGCTCGATGTCGGCGACCTGCTGGGCCGCCTTGCCGGGATGGTCCGGGAGCATCCGCCCGGCCAGCTCGCTCTTCAGGGTGATCAGCGAGAGCGAGTGGCCGAGCAGGTCGTGCAGGTCCCTGGCGAGCCGCAGGCGCTCCTCGTTCGCGGCGAGCTGGGCGACGGTGGCCCGTGCCTTGCGCAGTTCCACCGTCGTACGGACCAACTGCCGTACGCCGGTCATCGCGAAGCCGATCAGGACGACGAGCAGGACGAGGTTGCGGGCGTCCCGCTCGCCGCCGTGCAGGCCGACGAGCAGCATCACGACGGCGGTCAGCGGGATGGTCCAGTACGACACCCGCAGCGGGAACGTCGTCCCGCAGGCGACCGAGACGTACACGAACAGGCCGAGCCAGGGCGGGCCGAGCGTCAGGCACAGTACGACGGCGAGCGCGCCGAGGGCGAGGACGAGGGAGGAGACGGCCAGGGTGCCCGCGAAGGCCCTGCCCATGTTCCGGAAGACCAGCGTCAGATAGATCGCGACGAAGGCCGCGAGGCCGAGCCAGCCGGCCGCGGTGGCCGCGGGCGTGTGGTTGCCGGAGGCGAGGTCGTGGACCGGCGAGCTGAGGAACACCAGCCAGATGACGATCCACGCCGACTTGCGCAGGGCCTCGCGGACGTTGCGGGGGGACTCTCCCATCCGCACCAGCCGGTCCGTGCGGGCCTGGTCGGGCAGCGGGTCTTCCGTCATGGCACTCACGCCTTCAGCGTGTCCTTCCGGTACAGCCATGCCGCGCCGCCCGCGAAGAGGGCGAAGGAGACGGCGAGGATGGCGATGTCCTTCGCGTGCGGGGCGTTGCCCAGTTCGATGGCCTGCCCCAGGGCAGCGTACGCGTGCGTGGGCAGCCACTTCGCGATGCTCTGGAGCCAGTCGGGGAAGGTCGTCGTCGGCATCCAGAGGCCGCCGAGCATCGACAGACCGAAGTAGACGATCATCGTGATCGGACGGACCGCGTCGCCGCTGGCCAGGTAGCCGATGGCGACGCCGAGCGCGGCGAAGACCAGGCTGCCGGCCCAGATCACGCCGGTGAGCGCGAGCCACTGCCAGGCGTCCAGGCGTACGTCCTTCACCGCCGCGGCGACCACGAAGACGATCACGATCGACGGCAGGCTGATCACGGCGGCGCCGGCCGTCTTGGCGAGGACATAGCCGCGGCCCGGCAGCGTGGTGAGCCTCAACTGCCGTACCCAGCCGCTCTCCCGCTCCTTCGCGATGCGTTCGCTGTTGCCCATGAGGACGGCGGTCAGGGCGCCGAAGGAGGCCATGGAGACCATGAAGAAGGTCGGCAGGGTGAGGCCGGTGCCGTCCACCTCGGTGGTGCTGTCGGCGCTGCCCGCGATCAGCAGGAACAGGGCCGAGGGGTAGACCACCGAGAAGAACAGGAACTTCTTGTTGCGCAGGGCGCGGGTGATCTCCAGCTTGATGAGACTGTTCACTTGGACGTCGCCTCCTCGGCGGCGGTGCTGTCGGCCTCTTCGGCCGCCGTGCGGTTGGCCTCTTCGGCCGCGGTGATGGCGACGAAGGCCTGCTCGAGACCGAGCCCGGCGACTTCGAGATTGCGCGGGTAGACGCCGAGCCCGTAGAGCGCGTGCACGGTGGCGTCCGCGTCGGAGGACTGGATGCGGACGGTCTGCCCGGACACGTCGATGGAGGTGAGGAAGGGCAGCGCGCGCAGCGGGGCCTCGTCGATGGGGCCCTCCAGGTCGAAGGCGACGCGGCGGGCGCCGGCCTTGGCCTTGATCTCGGCGGCGGTGCCGTCGGCCAGCAGGCGTCCCCGGTGCAGCACGAGGACGCGGTCCGCTATGGCGTCGGCCTCCTCCAGGTAGTGCGTGGCGAACAGGACCGTGCGGCCCTGGTCGGCCTGCTCGCGCATGGTGGCCCAGAAGGCCTGCCGGGCTGAGACGTCCATGCCGGTGGTGGGCTCGTCGAGGACGATCAGGTCGCTGTCCCCGGCCGTGGCGAGGGCGAACCGGACGCGCTGTGCCTGGCCGCCCGAGAGCTTGTTGACCTTGCGGTCGGCGATCTGGCCGATGCCGGCGCGGGCGAGGACGTCGGTGGCGCGGTACGGCTTCGGGTGCAGATCGCAGGCGAGCTTCACGAGTTCGCCGACGGTGACCTCGTCCATCAGCCCGCCGCTCTGCAGCATGGCGCCCACCCGGCCGGCGACGATCGCCTCGCGCGGACCGGTTCCGAACACCCGGACCGTCCCGCTGTCGGCGTTCTTGAGGCCGAGCAGCAGGTCCAGCGTGGTCGACTTGCCCGCCCCGTTGGGACCCAGCAGGGCGACGGTCTCGCCCGGGTGCAGTTCGAGCGTCAGCCCGTCCACGGCCCGGACGCTCCCATAGGCCTTGGTCACCGATTCGAACCCGACCACCGGTGTGGTGGTGGTCGCCGCAGTCGTTGTCATGTGATCCATCGTGGCGGCGCAGGGGGTGCCCGCGGCAGTGCGCTGTGTCCTCGGTCGCGGATGACAGATGTCATGTCGGCGGCGCGCCCGTGCCCGGTGGCGCGGCCCTCACGGAACGGCGAGAGGGCACCCGGCCGGTGAGAACCTGGCCGGGTGCCCTCTACGCGCTTGGTGCGCCCGCTAGTTGGGGTCGGTGGGGATGGTCACGTCACGGTCGGCGGTCGACTTCCCGACCAGCGCCCGGCCGACGGCGGAGGCCACGTCCTCCGGGCTCACGGCCTTCTTGCTGCCGTCGCCCTTGGTGATCGTCACACCGTCGAAGGCGTGGCCGTACAGCGCTTGGAGCACCTTGAGGTCGTAGTGCTCGACGAGCTTGCCGTCGACCGGCTTGACGCTCAGGAACTTCCAGATGGACTTCTGCGGACTGAAGGCGATGAGGTGGGTGGCGTCCGTGCGGACGGTGATGTTCGCCGACATGGCGACCGTCGCGAACGTCGACATCTTCCGGTCCACCTCGGCCTTGGAGACCGTCGGCTGGCGGGTCGTGGTGGCGACCTTCACCGGAGTGGTCGCGTTGGCCCCGACCTGGGCGAGGTAGGCGTCCTTGACGGCCTGCGTCGAGGACGCGACGTCGATGCCCTTGCCCGCCTTGCCGTAGACGGCGACGGCCTTGCCCGGACTGAACTTGATCGTGCCGTCGGTCGCCGAACCGGAGCCGCTCGCGGCGCGTTCCAGGGCGGCCTGGAGCTTCTCCTCGTCGACCGGCATCACGGGCGCGACCACGCGCTCCTGGCCGAACAGCGAGCCGATCACCGAGACCGGGTTGTAGTCGCTGCCGGCGGCGGCGCGGACGGTGGCCTGGCTGTCCAGCTGGAGTCCGGCCTGGTCGGGCTTGAGCTGGACCGTGTCGCCGTCGACGGACAGCGTGAGGGGCTTGTTCGTGCGGTCGCCGAAGGCGTCGTCGAGCTTCTTGACGGCGTCGTCGCGGGTGCCGCCGCCGATGTCGACGCCGAGCACGGTGGTGCCCTTGGGCACGTCCGAGTGGTTCATGAGCAGGCCCGCGCCGTAGGCGCCGCCGACGAGGACCACTGCGAGGACGCCGAGGAGCGCCGACTTGTTGCGGCCCTTTTTCTTCTTCGCCGGCTTAGACGAGGCGGGCGGCTGCCGGACCGGCTCGGGCAGCTTCGGCGGGGTGTGGGACCTGGGTCCCTCGTTGCGCGTCCCCTCGTCGAACGAGAAGTTCTGGCTGGGTGACACGACGGGGATGCCGCTGGTCAGGGTGTGCCCGGAGACGTTGTCCGCGGGGGCGCCGTAGCCACCGGGTCCCGGGTCGGGCGCCGGCTTCTGCGGGGTGAGGATCGCGGTGTCGTCGCTGAGACCGCCGCTCAGACCGCCGCGCGAGCCCGTTCCGGCACCGGGATATCCCGCGCCCGCGTTCGGGTTGCCGGAGCCCGGTGTCGCGGCCAGGCTGCCGGGAGCCGCGCCGGGGCCGGCCGGAGGCACCATCGGGCCGTCACCGATGGCGGGACCGCCGGTCGGACCGGCCGGGCCGCCCCGGCCGCCCTCGGAGAAGTACGGGAGGTCGTCGCGGCGCGGTTCGCCGGTTCCGCCGGACGAACCTATGGCCGGGAAGGAGCCGGTGTCGCGCAGCGCCCCGGAGACGTCGAAGGAGCCCGTGCCGCCGCCGTGACCGGGGGCCACGGGTCCGGCACCGGTGGCACCGGGGAGCCCGGCACCGTTCGTACCGCCGGGCCGCACGCCACCGGTGATGCCCAGCGGACCGGCGCCGTTGGACGGCGCGGGCCGTCCCGCGCCCGGTGTCCCCGCGGGACCCGCGCCGTTCGACGCGCCCGGAGGAGCCGGGGTGGCCGAACCGCCCGGCAGGCCCGCCCCGTTGGTCGACCCGCCTCCCGGACCGCTCTTGGGCGCGCCGGACTTGCGTGGCGCGAACCAGTTGCTCGTCTTCTCGTCGGCCGGGCCGGGCTGGTCCACGGGCGCGGGTGCCGGTGCGGACGGGGCCGGGGTGGTGGCCGTCGTCGTGGAGGCGCCCGCGGGCGAACCGCCGCCGCGCGGCGCCTGTGCGCCCGTGTTCGCGCCGTCGGCGCCCTCGGAAGGCGCGTCGGTGCCGGCGACGGGTGTACGGACGACCACGGGCGGGATGGGCCGCGATCCAGGGATGTTGATCCGGATCCGTGTCGTCAGTGTGGTCTCGGTCTTGCGCTCCTCCGGCGGCTTGCCGGTGGCCGAACGGCCCGCGTCGGCGCCGCCTTCGGAAGCCATGGGGGTCCCGTACGGCGGCGTCCCCGACGGGTACGCGGCTCCACCGCGCCCGTTGGGCCCGGAGGACGAACTGTCAGTTTCACGACTCAAGGCAGGTTCTCCCGGTTGGCTCCGCCGCCCGTTTACTCGACCTCATCTCGGGCAGCTCGGCGGCGCGCACCACCATACTGGCCATGTCCGGCCCGCAAACCTCGCCCGCGAAGGAATCTCGTACCGGACCCGCACCTGACCGATACGGCGAAGTGGTACGTCACTTACCAAGTCGGACACCGGAGGCGCCCGGTTGCCGCCCCTGGCCGAGCGTGGCGCACATCACAGCCACGGCCATGCCTCCGAGCAGGAAGAGGTACGAAACAACTCCCGCGCCGAAGAGGAAGTCCCCTTCCGGGCGACTGGCGGTGAGCAGGACGACGGCGACCATCCAGCCGGCCGCCGGGGCGACGGCCCCGGCCCGGGACGCGGTGGCCCGCGCTCCGCCCAGGAAGAGTCCGGCGGCGCCCGCCAGCGCGAGCAGCAGCCCGAGGGGGAACCAGCCGGGCTCCACCAGCGCCCCGGCGACCCCGACCACGGCGCCGAGCAGGAAGAGTCCCAGGTGGGCGGCGATCCGCCCGCCCGAGGGCCGTGTCAGTGGCTGGGCGAGCGCACTTCCGCCGCCGCGCTGTCCGTTCGTACTCATCGCAGACCCGTCCCTCGCCGAGTGGTCGTCTTCCCCGCGTCCGTCACCGGTCGGTCCTCTCGATGCCCTGGACGCCCTCGAACAGGTCCGTCTCCCGCGTCGCGGGGCGCGGGGCGTCGACCAACTCGTAGTACTCGGTGGTGAAGAGCGGCTGCGCCAGCTCGTTCGAGAGGACGAACCAGGGCCCGTCCACGGTGATCTGGGTGGCGTGCGCCCGCATCGCGGCGGCCTTGGCGGCGGCGTACGCGGTTCCGTCGACCTCGGTGGTGATCGTCACCTCGTCGACCACGCCCGGCACGTCGTCGACGGCGGCCACCCGGTCGAACGGCAGCCGGGGGAGGGCCTCACGCAGACGCGCGAACGCCTCCTCGGCGACCGGGCGCGGCACCCGGTTCCAGTAGGTCTTCGTGATCCGCCACGCGTCGCCGAGGTCCTGGCGGTGGGCGGGATCCGCGGCGAGTTCGGCGGCGCGCATGGCCACGCGGTGGGTCTGGATGTGGTCCGGGTGCCCATAACCCCCATCGGGGTCATAGGTGACGAGCACCTGGGGGCGCACCTCGCGGATCACCTCGACCAGGCAGTCGGCGGCCTCGTCGAGGTCCGCGGACCAGAAGGCACCCGGGCGGTGGTTCTGCTCGACGCCCATCATCCCGGAGTCACGGAACCGCCCGGGCCCGCCCAGGAAGCGGTGGTCGGCGACGCCCAGTTCCTTCATGGCGGCGCCCAGCTCACCGGTCCGGTAGGGGCCGAGTCCGCCCTCGCGATCGGGGGCGAGGTGGGCGAGTTCGGGCGGAATGACCTCACCCTCCTCGCCGAGGGTGCAGGTCACCAGCGTCACCTGGGCGCCCTCGGCCGCGTATCTGGCCATGGTCGCGCCATTGTTGATCGACTCGTCGTCCGGATGCGCGTGCACCAGGAGCAGACGCCGGTCGGGCAGTTCCGTCATGGAACCCACCCTACGAGGCACCCGCCCCGTCGCCGGTCCGGGCGGGGATCAGAACTTGATGCTGCCGATCATCCCCGCGATGTTCGTGGTCAGCTCGCTGATCGTGGGCGCGACCGTCGAGGAGGCGAGATAGAAGCCGAGCAGCATGCATACGACCGCGTGCCCGCCTTTCAGTCCTGACTTCTTGATCAGAAGAAAGACGATGATCGCCAGCAGCACCACCGCCGAAATCGAGAGTGCCACGGCGGCTCACCTCCAAAGGTCCCAGGGACTTGGGGTCCGGTACGGGACCGGACATGGGGGGTCGGTAAATCCATACAGCAGCCAGCAGGGTCCTACCCACGCAGCGCTAGTGATCATAACTATCCGTACGCGCGCATCGATCGGCGCACGGCCGCACAAGGGGGCGCATGGCCAATATGGTCGGGGGATGACGAACGAGCCTCTCTCCTTCCCGCGCCGGTATGCCCGCACGCAGCGGTTCACCTCCGGAGCGCCGCGCGCGTTCACCGTGTCCCCCGACGGTTCCCGGGTGGTGTTCCTGCGGTCCTCCTCCGGTACGGAGAGGGCGAATCAGCTGTGGGTTCTCGATGTCGCGGAGGGCCAGGAACGGGTCGCGGCCGACCCCGCGGCACTGCTCGGCGGCGCCGGCGAGCGCCTCTCCCCGGAGGAGCGGGCGCGCCGCGAGCGCAGCCGCGAGGGCGGCGCGGGGATCGTCGGATATGCCACGGACACAGCCGCCGAGTTGGCCTCTTTCGCCTTGTCAGGGCGGCTCTTCACCGCAGAGCTGCGGGCCGGCACGGCGCGTGAACTCCCGGTCCCCGGACCGGTGATCGACCCTCGCCCCTCCCCCGACGGCCGGCTCGTGGCGTACGTCGCCGGGGGCGCGCTGAGGGTCGTCGGAGCGGAGGGCGAGGACGACCGGGCGCTCGCGGAACCGGAACCCACGGCGGAAGCGGGGTCTGTTTCCTATGGATTGGCCGAGTTCATCGCGGCCGAGGAGATGGGGCGTTCGCGCGGTTTCTGGTGGTCGCCGGAGGGGGACCGGCTGCTTGTCGCGCGGGTCGACGACACGCCCGTGCAGCGCTGGTGGATCTCCGATCCGGCGCATCCGGAAGCCGATCCGCAGCGGGTCGCCTACCCGGTGGCGGGCAGCGCCAACGCGGAGGTGCGGCTCTTCGTGATCGGGCTCGACCGGGTGCGCACGGAGGTCTCCTGGGACCGCGCGCATTACCCGTATCTGGCGCATGTGCACTGGTCAGCGGCGGGTGCTCCGCTGCTTCTGGTGCAGGCGCGGGACCAGCGCAGCCAGCTGATCCTGGCCGTGGACCCGGACTCCGGGGCGACCCGGATGGTGCACGCCGACGAAGATCCAACTTGGCTTGATCTTTTCCCCGGAGTGCCCTGCTGGAGCCCCGACGGACAGCTCGTGCGGATCGCCGACGAGGGCGGCGCGCGGGTCCTGGCTTTCGGTGAACGCCCGCTGACCGGGGCCCAGTTGCACGTCCGGGCGGTACTCGACGTGTCGGCCGACGATGTGCTGGTCGCGGCCTCGGCGGGCGAGGCCGCGACCGCGCCGGAAACCGGCGAGGTGCACGTGTACCGCGTGAACGAACTCGGGCTGGAGCGTCTGTCGCAGAAGCCCGGCGTGCACTCGGCGGTGCGCGCCGGGGGCGTGACCGTGCTCGTGTCCTCGACGCTCGACCGGCCTGGAGCACAGGTGCGGGTACTGCGGGAAGGCGACCGAAGGAAGACCGGGGTCCGCCCGGCCGGAGGCCGGGGGGAGGTGGCGACCATCCCCTCGTACGCCGAAGATCCCGGTTTGTCCCCGCGCGTGACACTCACGCAGGGGGGCGCACAGAAAATCCCATGCGCCGTGCTTATGCCTACTGACTACGACGGCGACATTCCCCTACCGGTTCTGCTGGACCCCTACGGCGGTCCGCACGGCCCCCGGGTGCTGGCCGCGCACAACGCGCACCTCACCTCGCAGTGGTTCGCCGACCAGGGCTTCGCGGTGGTCGTCGCCGACGGCCGGGGCACCCCGGGGCGCTCCCCCGCCTGGGAGAAGGCGATCCGCGACGACCTCACGCTCTCCCTCGACGACCAGGTCGAGGCGCTGCACGGTCTCGCGGAACGGTTCCCGCTCGACCTGTCCCGGGTCGCGATCCGCGGCTGGTCGTACGGCGGCTGGCTCGCGGGGCTCGCCGTGCTGCGCCGCCCCGACGTCTTCCACGCGGGCATCGCGGGCGCCCCGGTCACCGACTGGCGGCTGTACGACACCCACTACACGGAGCGGTACCTCGGCGACCCCGCCGCGAGCCCCGCGGCGTACGCGAAGAGCTCGCTGGTCACCGACGAGGGGCTCTCCGCGCCCACCGGGCCGCACCGGCCGCTGATGATCGTGCACGGCCTCGCGGACGACAACGTCGTGGTGGCGCACGCCCTGCGGCTGTCCTCGGCGCTGCTGGCCGCCGGCCGCCCGCACGAGGTGCTGCCGCTGTCCGGAGTCACGCACATGACCCCCCAGGAACAGGTCGCCGAGAACCTCCTGCTCCTCCAGGTCGACTTCCTCAAGCGCTCCCTCGGACTCGTCTGACCTGTCCACGGCGGCCACGGCCCGGCCCGGCACACCCCGCGCCGGTCGGGACCGGGCCGCCGGAGACGGCAACGGGCCGGGGTGACATGGCGCACCCCGGCCCGTTTACGGCACCCGCACGGCCGTACGGTGTTCACCTTGGCGTGTCCGTATATCGGTACGGCTTCCGCCAAGTTGCCTGCGTGTTAACGAAGTTCGCTCACATTTGTGGTGCTATGCCACCCCGCCGGAGGGCTCCTCCGGGGGGACGACCTGCTTCTCCTCCGCGAAGTGACAGGCCGAGTCGTGGGCGGTCGGACCGGCGGAGAGCCGGAACTCGGCCGGCACCGCGAGCAGCGGCACCTCCAGCGTGCAGCGCTCCTGCGCCTTCCAGCAGCGGGTGCGGAACCGGCAGCCGGACGGGATGTGCGCGGGCGAGGGCACGTCCCCGGTGAGGATGATCCGCTCCCGGTGCTCCCGGGCCTCCGGGTCCGGCACGGGCACGGCGGACAGCAGCGCCTGGGTGTAGGGGTGCGTCGGATGGTCGTAGATCTCGACGTCCTTGCCGGTCTCCACGATCCGGCCCAGGTACATGACCCCGACCCGGTCGGAGATGTGCCGCACGATCGACAGGTCGTGCGCGATGAAGACATAGCTGAGGTTGAACTCGGCCTGGAGCCTGTCCATCAGGTTGATGACCTGCGCCTGCACGGAGACGTCGAGCGCGGAGACCGGCTCGTCGGCGACGATGATCTCGGGCCGCAGCGCGAGACCGCGGGCGATGCCGATGCGCTGGCGCTGGCCGCCGGAGAACTGGTGCGGATAGCGGTTGATGTACTCGGGGTTGAGCCCGACCAC
>NZ_JBHWVI010000171.1:0-18884 GCF_042737005.1 Streptomyces sp. NPDC060027 | reverse complement strand
GGTGTTGACGCCGAGAGTCTCTTCGGCGCCGCGGGCAATGCCCGAAGCTGTGGTGTTGTCGTAGGGCAGCGAGGCGCTGTCGGTGGCATCGGTGACAGTCCGCGAGTCGGTACGGGGCCGTCCGCCCTGGTCAGGCTGGTTGACGACCTGCTGCCAGCCTTGATCTTCGTCCCGCGCGATGCCGTAGTGCTCGTAGAGGCGGTGTTCCTCCTCCACCGAGAGGAAGCCCCCGGCGTCGACGTCCACGTTGGGGGCGTCTTTGACGGTGGCCTTGGCGTAGGGAACCTCGAGATGGTCCTCCACCAAGGCCGCCTCGCGAGTGGGAACGAAGGACTCACTGGCGCCGAAGAGCCCGGTCTTGACGCTGACCCACTCGGGCTCGCCGGTCGCATCGTCGAGGAAGACATGCCTGGTGTCGCCGATCTTGTTTCCGTCCACGTCGTACACCGATCGGTCCAGCACGGCGGCAATCTGCCCTTGAGTGATCATCCTGGCCTCCTGCATCCCCTGGTCACCCTCCACGTAACCCCTAGAAATGCATGAAAACCTATCTAAGCGAACCAATTACTCCTATCGGGCATGCCGGTGCAGGTCCACTACAGCCCCTGAGAGGGCGCCGCAACAGGCCTGTCGAAGCGAGTACTGATGGCTGATGTCGGCGCCGGGTAGGGCACGCTGCCCGGGACGCTGGTCCGCCGAGACGGACAGAGGTGCCGGGCGCGCCATCACACCCGCTGAGCCGGATGCCGGCATTCGGTCGTACGAGTTGGTGCGGCCCAGGGCCAAGAGGCGGGACGGCCCTCAGCGGCCATCCGATGAGTAGCGCCTTGCCTTACGGGCGCCATGAGCGCGTCGAGCCCAGCCTCCCTGCCGTTCACCAGCAAAGCCGCGAGACGAGATGGGTCCCGTCTCGAACAACCCAGCGGGTGAACCTCCCGCGCGGTCGGGTGTGCGGCTGCGTCGCGGTCACCGACCGGGGTACTCACCTCCAGCGGATCTCACGCGACCCGTCCTCGGGACGGAAAGAGTCCTCCCGCCTCTCCTAAATGATCGGAACGCTGTGAGCACCAAAAAGAAGAGCCCCGTGACGGCCGTCACCGCCAAGGTCGCCCAGAAGGTCCAAGAAGGCCGCCACCCCGGCAACGAGATCCCGGGCGCGCCGAGTCCGGTGCCGCCGCCGGTCGATGAGCCGACCGAGCCGACCGGTCCGCTGCCGCCCAAGCCCGACCAGCGCGGTCCGGAGACGTACAGCCCCACCGGGCAGATCACCGGGGTCCCGCAGGAGGATGTCGCGCAGGGCGGGGAATTCTTGACCACGGCACAGGGTGCGCGGCTGTACGACACCGACCATTCGCTGAAGGCGGGTACGCGCGCACCCGTGCTGCTGCAGGACCACCACCTGCGCGAGAAGATCACCCACTTCGACCACGAGCGGATCCCGGAGCGAGTGGTGCACGCCCGTGGGGCTGCCGCCCACGGTGTCTTCCAGGGTTACGGGACTGCGGGTCGAATCAGCAGGGCAGCGTTCCTGGGCAAGGACGTCGAGACACCGGTGTTCGTGCGATTCTCCACTGTTCTGGGCTCGCGCGGTTCGGCCGACACCGTGCGCGACACCCGGGGCTTCGCGACGAAGTTCTACACCACTGAGGGTGTCTTCGACCTGGTCGGCAACAACATCCCGGTGTTCTTCATCCAGGACGCGATCAAGTTCCCCGACGTCATCCACGCCGGCAAGCCGCATCCCGACCGGGAGATCCCGCAGGCCCAAAGCGCCCACGACACCTTCTGGGACTTCGTCACCCTGCACACGGAGGCCACTCACCACACGCTGTGGAACATGTCCGACCGCGGCATCCCGCGCTCCTACCGGATGATGGAGGGATTCGGCGTCCACACCTTCCGGTTCGTCGACACCGAGGGCGCGACAACGCTGGTGAAGTTCCACTGGAAGCCGAAACTCGGCGTCCATTCGCTGGTGTGGGAGGAAGCCCAGATCACCGCAGGCGTGGACCCCGACTTCCACCGCCGGGACCTGGCCGACGCGATCGAGGCCGGCGCCTTCCCCCAGTGGGAGCTCGGCGTCCAGACCTTCCCCGACACCGACAACCAGATGTTCGAGGGCATCGACCTGCTGGACCCGACGAAAATCGTGCCGGAGGAGCTGGCGCCGGTCCAACCGCTCGGCTTGCTCACACTGAACGCGAACCCCTCGAACTACTTCGCAGAGACCGAGCAGGTCGCCTTCCACGTCGGCCACCTCGTACCCGGCATCGACGTCACCAACGACCCGCTGCTCCAGGGCCGGCTCTTCTCATACCTCGACACCCAAATCAGTCGGCTCGGCGGCCCGAATTTCGGGCAGCTGCCCATCAACCGCACGCACGCGCCGGTGAACGACATGCTCCGCGACGGCATGCACCAGACCGCCGTTCACCGCGGGGTCGCGCCTTACCGGCCCAACTCCCTCGACGGCGGCTGCCCGTTCCTCGCCGGCGCGGACAACGGCGCCTACATCGAGGTCCCCGAGCCGCTGCCGGCGGCGACCAAGGTGCGGGACGTGGCAGCCTCCTTCGACGACCACTTCACCCAGCCGCGACTGTTCTGGCTGAGCATGACGTCCACCGAACGTGAGCACATCGTCGCCGCCTACACCTTCGAACTCAGCAAGTGCTGGGAAACGGCGATCAAGGAACGCGCCCTGAAGGTCCTGGCGAACATCGACGCCGAACTGTGCGCCCAGGTTGCCTCTGGCCTAGGCCTGCCCGCCCCCGAGCCGACCGTGACACAGACCGACTCCCTGCCCAGCCCGGCACTCTCCCAGCTTGGTGGCACCTGGCCCCTGGACGGCAGGATCGTCGGCATCGTGACCGAAGGCGACCAGGACCTGACCGACGTACGAACGGCCCGTCAGGCCCTCCTCGACGCAGGCATGGTGCCCCTGATCATCGCCCCGACCGGTGGCGTCCTCGACCCCGACGGCGAACCCGTAACCGTTCAGCGCACCTTCGCCAACGCCCGCTCCACCGAGTTCGACGCCCTCCTGCTCGCCGGCGCACCGGCGGTCGGAGCCGACGCCTACGGAGCCCGCGACGCCAAGGCCGACGACGACGTCGCAGTGGCTACGGGCATCGACCCGCGCGTGCTGCTCATGCTGATGGAGGCCTACCGCCACGGAAAAGCCCTCGGGGCGTGGGGCGAGGGAACGGAGGCACTGGCTGCGGCCGGCATCACGTCTGAGGCCCCCGGCGTGGTGAGCGCCGACATCGCTGAGGCGGTGTTGGAAGAGCTGACCGAGTTGCTGGCCCGCCATCGCGCCTGGGACCGCTTCACCCCGTCGGTCTAACCCCGCCCCCGTGGCGCCTCCTCCCGGGCCGAGCAGGAGACGCCACGCGGGGCATCGACTATTTGACGGTTGGATTTCGTCCGAGGCCGGTGCGGAGTTCTTCGGTGGCTTCGGCGAGTTCTATGCGGGCTTCCTGGAGGCGGCGTGGGACGTGGACGGCCCAGGAGGTGTCGCGGAAAAGAGCGCTTGATGTCACCGACGATGTAAGGGATGGCGAAGGAGGTGAACTCGACTTCGCGGGTCAGGTCGAAGCGGTCGATGGCTTTGATGAGGCCGATCGTGCCTACCTGGATGACGTCTTCCAGTTCGCCTGAGCCCCGGTTGCGGAAGCGGGACGCTGCGTACTGGACGAGGGAGAGGTTCATCTCGATGAGGGTGTTGCGCGCGTCCTGGTCCTCGGCGTGCCCTCCTCGAGAACGGCGAGGCGGTCCAGGAAGAGCCGGTTCAGCTGCCGGGCGTTCTTAGGGGAGACCCGCGACGGTCGGCGATCTCCGGCATTTGTTCTGTCGCCGTTTCGCTCTTCTCGGTCACCATCGTCATATCGGGCCCCTCCCACTGTGTGCGCCGTTGCCCCCGTGTGCTGTCTACCGGTCAAAGCCCGGCAACTGCGCCTGTACCCACCATGTGGTCGCATGCCGGCCCGACCAGGCCGAAAGCGCCGAGAACCACGCAGTGGTGGACATCTGGAGCAGGACTCAGTGCGGATCCATGGTCCTCGGCCCCGCGTGGCCGCCTTCACCGCGACTCCCAAGTGGCGCCTGCCTGAGGCGATATGGGGCAGACGAATGAGAGCTGATGGAAGGAGGCGCTCCCATGAGCGAGGACAGCATGGCTCGTGCAACAGATCGTCCGGTCCCCAGGGACAGGCCCGATCAGCAGGCTGCGAAGAACGATCCGCTTGACATCGAGACGATGGTGCGCCACGCCCGGCAGGCCGCGCACAGGTCGCAAGCGGCCGCGAGCCCGTTGACGACCGCCTGATCAAGCCGCGCATCCGGGCTGGGGGTTGGGATTGCCCAGGGTGACGACGCCGCCGCCCGGCTCTCGGAGGTCCTCTGCACCCCCAGCCGTCTGGTCCGCGTGCCGCCGGAGCACGACCGGGTCGCCGACGGCCTGACCCCTGGCCCCTGGCCCCTCCGGCTATGCCGACAGCAGCGCCGCGCACCTGCTGTCCCGCGCCTCCCTCACCTCCTCAACCGGCGGATGGCCGAGCGTGGCGCCCCGCCCCTGTCGATGAACCGCTTTCGCCCGAACATCGTCGTCGACAGCCGCGACGGTCACGGTCATGACAGCGACGGCGGCGACTGGGCAGCCGTACCGCACGCCGAGGACCGCGCACGCCGCATCACCATCGGCGGGGCCGAGTTGGGCTATGCCAAACTCGCGGTGCGCTGTGCGGTCACTCTGGTTGAGCAGGAGGTCGGAGCGCGGCGGGGGCAGGAGCCCCTGCGCACGCTCGCGGGCTACCGGCGAGCGGCGAGCGGGGGCGTAGTGTTCGGCGCGAAGTTCTCCGTGATACGGCCGGGGAAGCTGTCAGTCGGCGACGAGGTGGTCGTCCAGGAGTGGGGCGACGCCGAACGGTAAGAACGCCTGGTGCGATGACTTCAGTCGCCGCGAGCAGATCAGTGCGCACCCAAGGGGGCGCGGGAGAAGTCCAGAGCGTTCGCGTTGCGGAGTTTGGCGAGGAGGACTTCGTGCAGCTGTGGCCGCCCGAGCGGCCACAGCCCTGGCTGAAAAGCCCTTCTATGAAGTACTCGCCATGGGCTCTGGCTGACGAGGCCCGCGTCTGCCTGACCTACGGCACCGAGCACCACCGCTCCGAAGCCACCGAACGCGATCTGCTGGAGATCCTGGCGGGCGGCCCGTTCGACGAGGGGCCGGAGCCGTCAGCGGTGTCCGGCCCCCTTTCGCGGCTCCTCCTCGACGCTGTCGACCACGGCCCGGTCCGCGAGCCGGGGGCGCAGCCACGCCGCGACCAGCACGTGCTCCGGATGCCTCTGATAGGCCGCCAGTTCGTCCGGCCCGGCATGGCTGGTGATCATGCTGAGGTGGTAGGAGACCGGCGTGTCCAGGACATCGAGCCCCAGCGTCATGGAGCGCATCTCCCCTACCAGCGGGGCCAGTTGCTCCAGTCTGCGGTGGGCCTCGGGCGCGTCGGCCGGGTCCTTGAACCTCATCAGCACGACATGAGTGAGCACAGGGGTCCTTTCGCTGGGCGACAGCGGAATTCCCCTCTGTCGCAGGGCTGTCGGCGAGTGTATGTTCAGGAAACACTGTTCCACCAGGGGAACCAAGGGAGAGTGTGATGCCCCCTGTCTCCGTGCGCGTCGCGGCGGCCCAGTTCGCCGTGGGAGGCGACCGATCGGCCAACCTCGCCGCGGTGCTGCGCGCCGTCGCGGCGGCGGCCGGCCGAGCGGCCGACCTGGTCGTACTGCCCGAGTTCTGCAACCACTTGTCCTGGTACGAGGACAGGGAGCACGCGCTGCGCGAGGCATGTGTCCCCGGGGACGCGTTCCTCACCGAAGTGGCGGCGGCGGCCGCGCGGGACCGGCTGTACGTCAAGCTGCACGTCACCCTCGCCACACCCGCCGCGCCGCCCGTCCCCGGCCGGACCGACGGCATGCGGGTCACCGCGGCGAGTCTGCTCTTCGCCCCGGACGGGACACTCGCGGGACGGGCCGACAAACAGACACTGATGGGCAGCGAGAACGACCACCTCGACCCCGCCGACTCGGCGGGCCCGGTGGTGGCGACCGAGCTCGGCCCGATCGGCCTCTACTCCTGCATGGAAGGGGTGATCAACGAGGTGTGCCGCTCCCTGTCCCTGCGCGGGGCACGGTTACTGCTCAACAGCCTCAACTCCTTCGCGCTGGACGAGGCGTCGCTGCACATTCCCGTCCGCGCCGCGGAGAACAAGGTGTGGGTGATCGCCGCGAACAAGGTCGGCCCCCTCATCCCCGAAGCCAGGCTCGCCGCCGTCGCGGGAGGTCTGGGCATCCCGCCCGAGGCGCTCCACGGCGCGGGCGAGAGCCAGATCGTGGCCCCGGACGGCACGGTGGTCGCCAAGGCGCCGCGCACCGGCGAGGCTCTCGCGGTGGCCGACATCGACCCGCTCGGCGCCCTCGACAAGCACCGGCCGGACGGTACCGACGTGTTCGCGGCCCGCCGTCCCGACCTGTACGGCCCGATCGCGCGTTCCCCGCGCCCCGTGCCCGCGTTCGGCGGGCGGCGCGCCGAGAGCGTGACGGCCGCGGTGCTCCGGCCCTCGGGCACCGGACGGGCGGCGGTCGAGGACGCGGCACGGCTGGCCGCCGAGGCCGCCGCGCGCGGCGCCCGCCTGCTGGTCCTTCCCGAGCTCTTCTTCTTTCCCTCCGGCCGCGTCCCCGCGGGCGGGACGGGGGCCGAGGCCGACGCCCTGGCCGCCGCGGCGCTGCGGACCCTGGCGGACGCGCTGAGCGGTACCGACGCCCTGCTCGCCTGCACCGTGCCGGAGGGGCCTGTGCACCTGGGCGTGCTGACCGGAGCGGGCGGGCCGGTGCTGCGCGTCCCCCAGTTCCATCCGAGCGCCCGGCACGCCTCGTGGGCGACCCGGCGGCCGGGCCCGCCCGAGGTCCATGACGCCGCCTGGGGACGGATCGCCCTGGTGACCGGGGACGACAGTGTCCAGCCGGAGACCTTCCGACTCGCCGCGCTCGCCGGTGCCGACACCGTGGCGGTCTGCTTCACGGGCCTGGAGCCCTGGGAGAGCGCCCTGGGGCTGCCCGAGCGCTCGGCCGAGAACCGGCTCAACCTGGTCGCGTCCGGCCACGGCCAGGACGCGGTGCACGCGCTCCCCGCCGATTTCGGACTCTGGCAGAACCGCGAGGGCGGCTTCACCGGCCGCATCAGCCATCCCCGCACCACCACCGCGAGCGGCCCCGTCACCCTGGCCGAGATCCACCCCGCCCAGGCCCTGCGCCGGCTTGTGTCCCGCTCCACCGACCTGGTCGACGGACGGCCCTGGCGGCTGTCCGGCGCGCTGGTCGCTCCGGCCGTCCCAGCCGGCGCACCGACCGCACGCCCGGCCTGACCGCCGCAGCCCCCGTGAGCCGCCCCCCACCGAACCGGCCCGGCCCGCAGCTGATCCACCCGGCGCCGCGCGACCCGCGTTACCGCCCGGACCCACCTGTTCCACCTGCCCCACTGCCCGCCCAACTCTCACGCCACAAGCGACCACTGGACGAACGCCCCCATCTGGCCACTCCCGACCCACCTGACCCGCCTGCCCCTCCGACGCCACCACCGCGAACCCCGAGGAGTTTCACCGTGGCCGAGACCCTCAAGGCCGTGCAGGACATGACGGACGACGCGCCCGTCACCGACGTGACCGAGACCTTCGAGCAGTGGCAGGAACTGCTCTCGGAGCTCAAGTCCAAGATCGACGCCCGCTTCGAGCTGCGCCGCGATCCCTCCACGCTGGCCCTGGACTCCTACGGCGCGCCCCCGGAGAGCCCGGGAGGCTCGCTGGCCGCCTACAGCGGGCCCGAGGTCGACTGGATGGTGCACTCCTGGCTCGGCAACCCGACCCGCGGCTTCGCCAACCTGCACCTGACCGTCTGGCTGGGCCCGCACATCCGCGTACCGCACCTGGGCATCGCCCTGCTGTGCCGGCCGGGAGGCTGGTTCTACCTCGACTCGGTGCCCCGCACGAACCTGGTCGCCGACGGCGCGTACTACGACCGCTACTACGCTCCCCTCGACGCGGAGTGGCTCGCCACCCGTGAACGGCACCCGGCGCTGGACTGGTTCACCAGCCGGGCCGGATTCATCCGGGCGAGTCTGTCCCCGACCGCGTACTGCTACTCGATGCCCCGCGACCAGGAGCACGTCGACCTGGTCCGCTCGCTCACCCACGCGCACGTGGACCGCTGGCTCGGATGGGTGGACGCGGCGCAGGCCGTGCCCTTGGACGAGCGGGAGGCCCTGGCCGCCGCCGACCTGGCCACCCGGCGCAACATCGCGGAGCGTGACCCGGCCAATGTCATGGGGGTGCGCTACTTCGGCGCGGAGACGACCGACCGCCTGGTCCGGGCCCTGTGGGGCGGGGACCGGGAGCTGCCGAGGCCGACGTGACCACCACCGTACGGGCCCTGTGGTGGGCCTGCCGGGTGCCGGGTCTCAAGGAGCCGTTCGACACCGCGCACCTGCGGGTGTTCTATCCGGCGCGGCCCACCGGCTCCGACGCGGAACGGCTCTCGGGCGAGATCCCGGCCGACCCGGCGGGCGCCCCGTACCCGGTGGCGCTGCTCCTCCCGGGCATCAACGTCGGTCAGGACGCCTACCGTTGGCTGGCCGTCGCGCTCGCCTCGGCGGGCGTGGTCACCGTCACCGCGGATCTCGTGGGCGAGCTGTTCGCCGGCAGGCACGGTCTCACCCCGACGGTGGACCTCGAAGCGGCGGCGCCCGCCGGGTACGGCACCCGTCCGACCAGCCCGCTCATCGGCGCTCTGCTGGGCGCCGTACGGGAACTCGGCGCCAGACCGCCGCTGGCCGGGCTGCTCGACACGGACCGGGTCGCCCTGGGCGGGCACTCCGCGGGTGGCACGGTGGCGCTTCAGTCGGCCGGTCTGACCCCGGGTGTACGGGCGGTGTTCGCCTACGGAGCCCACACGGTCGTCGCCGACCTGCTCGGCTGGCCACCCGGGACCGTCCTACCCGCGGGCGGGGGCGCTCCGGTGCTGCTGCTGTCCGGCGAGCACGACGGTGTGATCGCCGCGAGCGCGGACCGCTACACCGGACCGCCCGGCGTCGCGCCGCGGGATCCGGTGGCCCGTACGTTCCACGAGGCCGTTCCCGACGCGGCCGGCGGCAGCGTCCTGGCCACGCTGGCGGGCGCGAACCACTTCACCGCCTGCCACCCCGAGGACCCCACCGGTGCGCGCGGGTTCCTGGAACGGACGGCCCCAGACGACGGCGGTGCCGCCAGAGCCCTGCTGTCCCGTCTGGTCACCCTGTTCTGCACCGCCCACCTGCGCGACGACACCGCGGCGCGGGGCCGGTTCGAGGAACTGCTGCGGCCCCCGCACCCCGGGCTGGTCGCGGTGCACCGCCGCTGAACCCCGTACGACGGCCCCGCACGGCCCCCGCGGGCGAAGGCCCGCCCCCGGAACCGAGAACGACGCCGAGGAGCGCCACGGATGCTCAAGAACTTCTGGTACGCGGTCGAGTTCGCCGACCGTGTGGGACGCCAGCCGCTGAAAGTGACCTGTCTGGGCCAGAGCCTGGTGCTGTACCGCACCGGGGACGGCCGTCCGGTGGCCCTGTCCGACCTCTGCGCGCACCGCGGCGCGGCCCTGTCCGGCGGCACGCTCGCCGGGGACCGCGTCGTGTGCCCCTACCACGGCTGGCGCTTCGAACCCGACGGGGCCTGCAGCCGGATCCCCGCCAACCTGCCCGGCCGCGGCATCCCGAGGAAGGCCCGGGTCGACGCGTACCCGGTGCGGGAACGGTACGGGTTCGTCTGGGTGTTCCTCGGCAACCTGCCCGAAGAGGAACGGCCTCCCCTCCCCAAGTGGCCCGAGTTCGACGAGCTGTTGGAGGACGGTGGCCGCTTCCGGGCGGTCACCGGCGAGTACCTGTGGCACTCCAACTACGAGCGGGTGCTGGAGAACGGCTGCGACATCGCGCACACCCCGTTCGTGCACGCGGGTTCCTTCGGCAACCCGGACCGTCCGGAGGTCGAGGAGTACACCCTCGACCAGCCCGACGAGTGGTCGGCGTTCGCCACCGTCTCCATGCACCCGCCGGCCGCCAAGGGGCTGTGGTCGAAGCTCTACCAGGACCGGCGGTCGCAGGGGCGGGACCGGCCGCCCGTGGTGAGCACCGCGGGCTGGATGCTGCCGAACCTCGTCAAACTGCATGTACGGCTGCCGTTCGGGAACATGATCATCTACGACACGAACATCCCGGTCGACGAGACCACCACCCTCGTCAAGTGGGTCGCTCTGCGCGACTTCTTCACGGGTTCCTGGGCCGACGCCAACACACGCAAGCGGGTCTACCGGATCTTCGGCCAGGACGCCCCGGTGGTGGACGGGACCCGTCCGGAGCTGCTCCCCGCCGACCTGGGCGCGGAACTCCACCTGCGCTCCGACCTGATCTCGGTCGCCTACCGCCGCAGGAGGCAGGAACTCGCCGCCAAGGGCTGGACGGTGGGCGACGGCGACCGCATCACCGGAGACGTGCCCGAGCGTACGTCGACGGTGATCGCCTCCCCCGGCCGCCGCGAGGTTCCCGAGTTCGCCCGCGCCTGGGAGCAGAAGGCGCACGGTCTCCACCCCACGGTCGACGGCGCCCAGTCCGCGTCCGGCCCCGACAAGGACGACGACGCCCCCGAACAGCACCCGTCCGGAGAGTGAGCCCGCAGATGCCGGATCAGACAGCAGCGAATCCCCAGCCCGTCCCGCCCGACCGCCAGGCGGCGCAGTCCCCGCCCGCCGCACTGTCCACACAGGTCCTCGACCGGCTGACAGCCGTCACAGGCGTCACCGAATCCCCCACGCCCTGGGCGCGGTTGACCGGGGACGCCTTCCCCGGCCAGGTCGGCTCCGTACGGTATTTCACGGGGAGCGGCCCCGTCGCGTCCGTCGTGCACATCTCCCTGGTGGTCCCGACCGTCGGCCTCGACAGCCACATGGTGTTCGCGTTCGGCGCGGCCGACGGCCCGCTGCCGCACTTCACCCTCGACGCCGTGCACGCCGGGGAGGGCTACGCCTTCCACCTCGACCTGGTGCAACGGGCGGATCTCGCCTCCCATCCCGCGTACACCGACACCGTCTACGGCCCCCTGACCACCGCGCACGGCAGCGCGGCGGAGATCCCCGGGCTGACTCCCGCGGCGATCGGTCCCCGCCAGCGCGCCCTCATGTCGCCGTGGATGCTGGTGCACCGTGCCGACGAGGCGGCGCTGCGGGCTGTGGGACCGCTCGCCGATAGCTATCTGGAGCACTGGCTGACACTGGTCGGGGCCTTCCCGTCCGGAGCGGCCGACGAAGTGAAGGACACCGACCTGGCCGACCGCGACCGACGGCTGCGGGCCGCCCTGTTCAGCCGTGAGATCGATCCGGTGTGGGCACAGGTCGACCGGCTCCTCGGCCCGGCCACGACCGACGCGCTGCGCGGCCTGCTGATCACCGGCAGCCCCGACGGCACGGCAGGGGACGCCTCGTGAGCGCCCCGGCGCCCAGCGCCTGGCAGCGGCGCATCACCGGTGAATGGCACGGCCGGCCCTCGCTGTTCGACGCGACGGGCACCTGGTGCGGATTCGAGGACATCCGCCGTTCCTCGGCGTCCGAGGACGGGGGCACCGTCTACCGCATGGACGGCGGCCTGGAGGGCGGCGGCCCGCTGGCCGGCCGGTTCCGGCTCGCCGCGCCCTTCGCGTTCGCCGTGACCGACGCCGACGACAACCGGATCTATCACGGGCCCGACTTCCACGGAACGGGCCAGCCGTACGGCTCGTTCGTGGACGCCCACTACTACGGCCCCGGCTGGCAGGTCGACCTCAACACCTGGAACCACGTCCTGCCCGACGGCGAGACCCAGGTCTACTCGTCCGTGCTCCACCAGGGATGGACGGTGGTGGGCTGCTTCAACGGCCTCTACCGGCGCACCGTCGACGCCGGGGCCGACGACCCCGCGACGCGTGCCGTGATCGACGCCCATCTCGCCGCGGAGACCCGGTCGGGTCCCGTGCCGTGGATCCTGCCCACCAAGCGGTCCGGTGCCTTCCGGGGGACGTGCGAGGTGTGGGGCGCCGACCAGAAACCGCTGGGCACGGTCGAGGTGGAGGACCGGCTCACCCCGCTGGACCTGCTGCGCACCGAGCACCGGGTGCGCTGGACCGGCGCCGGGGTCGACCGCGCGTTCACGGTCGTACGCCGCCGGGACGGCACCCGGGAGTTCTGGGAGGGGCCGCAGGCCTGGGGCAACGCCCAGGCGTTCGGGCGGGCCAACTACCCGGTCTGGCACTTCACCGACGGGGACGTGCACAAGGTCAAGGGACGCGAGTTCGCGTTGGACGCCACTCCGGGCATGACCGCGGGCGGTCGGCTGGCCGTCACCTGGGAGCTGTTCGACGGCAACGTCCTGGCCGCCGTCGTGCACGGCGTCCTCGACTGGGAGGAGACGTGATGACGCGGGCACCCGTCGTGGTGGTCACGGGCAGCACCCGCGGCGTCGGCCACGGCCTGGCCCGTTCCTTCCTCGACCGGGGCTGCCGCGTCGTGGTGTCCGGTCGCGGGGCACGGGCGGTGAAGGAGGCCGCCGCGGCACTGGGCGCCCCGGCGGACCGGCTCCTCGCGCGGGCGGCGGACGTCACCGACCGGGGCCAGGTGCAGGACCTGTGGGACGCGGCCCTCGACGCCTTCGGCGGTGTCGACGTGTGGATCAACAACGCCGGGGCGACCACGGTCCGGCGGCCGTTGTGGGACCTGCCGGACGGCGCCCTGGAAGCCGTCGTCGCCACGAACCTGCTGGGCACGGCCCATGGATCGGCGGTCGCCCTGAACGGGTTCCTCGCCACGGGCCGCGGACGCCTGTGGAACATGGAGGGCCTCGGCTCCGACGGACGCGTCCTGCCGGGCCTCGGCGCGTACGGCACCACCAAGCGCGCCGTCACCTACCTGACCCGCGCCCTGGCCGCGGACCTCCGCGAACGGGCGGGGGCCGCGCCGCACGACGTACGGGCGCTGTGCCTGTCGCCGGGCATGGTCGTGACCGACCTCCTCCTGCACGACTACGACCCCGCGGAGTACGCGAGGGTCCGCAGGGTGGTGAACATCCTCGCGGACCGGGTGGAGACCGTGGCGCCCTGGCTGGCCGACCGGGTGCTGGCGGACAGGACCCGCAACGGCGGCCGGGTCGCCTGGCTGACCCGGCGCAAGGCGGCGGCCCGGTTCGCGACCGCCGGGTTCCGCACCCGCGACGTCCTGCCACCCGCCCCGCCCGGACCACCGGCGGCGCCGGGACCGGCGGAACCGGCAGGATCGGTGGAACCGGCCGGACCGGCGGACGCGCCGGACCCGGAGCGCGGGTCCGGGCACGGCAGGGAGGGGGCCCTGTGAGCACCCCGGTGGACTACCCCGTCGCGCTCGCCCTCCAGGACTTCATGCCGGTCGTCCTGACCGGCGTCGGGGCGGCCTGTCTGATCCGGCCGGTCGCGCGGGCCGTACCCCGGGCGAGAGCCACGGCGGCCACGGGAACCGCCCTGATCCTGGCGGGCGGTCTGTCCAAGGCGGTCTGGAAGCTCGTCGTGTCCCTCGACGGACCGGACGTCCAACCCATGAACAAGGCCCTGTTCCCGCTGCTCGCCGCGGGCTTCCTGCTGCTCGCCCACGCCTTGCTGACGCTGCCGTCGCCGGTGGCCTCGCCGAGGGGAACGGACCGGGTCCCCCCGCTGTGGGGGTTCGCCGCGACCTGGACACTCCTCGGTGCGGTGTCGCTGCTCCTGCCTCGACCCTGCCCGCCATGGTCCTGACCATCGCCGCGGTCACCGTGTGCGGAGTCCGTCTCATCCTGCTCGCACGGGCCGCCGGGGACACTCCGGCCGCGTCGGCGGCGGGCCTGTGGCTGCTCGGCATGTACGTCCTGGGGCCGCTGGCCGCCCGCCCTGACCAGAGCGTCGCCCTGCAATGGGTCGAGCAGTCCTGCAACACCCTCACCCAGGCGGCACTGCTCATCGCCGCCCTCAGGCTCGCCCGCTCGCTGTCCCGCTCCGCGCCTCACCCGGCCGGCCTGTCCAGAACGGTGACCCCATGACCGACGTCCTCGGCTGGCGACACAAGTTCGGCGTCATCGCCCCCAGTACCAACACCATCGTGGAGCCGGACTTCCACCGGATGACCGTGCCCGGAGTGACATCGCACTTCTCGCGCATCCACATCCGGGACCAGAACATGTCCGGCGACGCCGGCATGGAACGGCTGCTGGAGCAGATCCGCGACGAGATCGGCGCCGCCTGCGAGCGGGTGCTCACCTGCGAACCCGACTACATGGTGATGGGCATGTCGGCCGAGACGTTCTGGGGCGGCGTCCAGGGCAACCGCGAGTTCATCCGCCAGATCCACGAGGCCACCGGTCTCCAGGTCGCCACCGGCGCCGAGGCGTGCGACCGGGCGCTGCGCCTGTTCGACGCCCGCCGCATCGGCGTACTGACCCCGTATCAGCCGGTCGGTGACGCCAACGTACGGCGGTTCTTCACGGAACTCGGTTTCGAGGTCGCCGGTGTCACCGGACTGCGTTGCCCCACGGCCGTGTCCATCGCCCACGTCGACGAGCGGCAGCTGCGCGAGGCACTGACCGAACTCGCGCGCCTGGACGGCGTCGACGCCCTCGTTCAGTGCGGGACCAACCTCTCCATGGTCGCTCTGGCCGACGAGGCCGAGCGCTGGCTCGGCCTTCCGGTGATCGCCATCAACGCCGCCACGTGGTGGATGGCGCTGCGCGACAACGGGATCACCGACCAGGTGCGGGGCGCGGGGTCGCTGTTGCGCGAACACTGAGGACTGCCGGTGGGGACCGGGCCGGGCTCGCGGGAGCCCGGCCGGCTCACGGCGCGGCCGGTGCGGGTGCGGACGTGCGGCCCGTGTCCATGCGCCGGTCGCGCAGGGCGGCCAGCAGGCCGGCCAGCATGAGTCCTTCGCCGAGGTTGCCCAGCGGTGGCACCTTGAAGGCGAGGGCCGAGGCGGTGAAGACGGCGAAGGCTCCCAGGGCGATCCAGGGTACGGAGCGGCGCTTCCACACCACGACGCCTATCGCCAACAGCACCAGGATGGAGACGACCGCGGCCACGGGGGCACCCGCGTCGCCGGCGTCCGTGTAGCGCAGGGTGTCGGCCCAGGAACGGGGCTCCAGTTCGAGTCCCGGCAGTGTGGTGGACACGCCGAGCAAGGACAGGGCCGCGGCGCACGCCCAAGCCCACCGGGCCGTACGCCGCCCGGGGTCGAGCAGCAGCGCGCCGCACACCACCGCGAGCGGTGTCAGCACGGCGTGCACCACGAAACGGCCGGTGTTGAGCGACTCCAGGGCGGCGCCCTCCCCCAGCACCGCCCCGGCCGCCACGACCAGCGAGTCGTAGGCCAGCGCGCAGCCGAGGACACCGGTCCACAGCCCGGGCCCGCGGCCCCCGCGGAACGCGGCCAAGGCGAGGCGGAGTTGGAGTACGCCAATCAGCGCCAGGATCGTCGAGACCATGTCACTCCCTCACTCGGCCGGGCCACCTGCGCCATCGCCGAACTGGATGCTGAAGTCGTTCAGCGCGAGGCTCAACAGGGTCGGGCGACGAGTGAGTTCCCGCAGCGGCCCGCTCTCGTGCGCCGCCCAGCGTGCCCGTGCGGTCCGCACCGTGGACCGCGAGCGGACGGGGGTCGTCTTCAGCCTGCCGTGACGGGTCTGCGCGACGCGATAGCTCAAGGGCCAGCGGCCGGGCAGGCGGCGCCCCGGTTCGAAGACGGCGTCGGCCAGAGCGGCCTCCGCGGTCCTCGCGGCGGCCCGTACGCCCGCGGTCCGGTCGACGTCGAAGGCCGCCATCTCCTTGGGGATGCCCCACAGTTCGCGGCCGCCCGCCATCGAGGCGGCGCTGTCCACCCAGATGTCGGTGATGCACACGCGCCGGGGCGGCCGGTCGGCCGGTTGCGCCCGGCCGGAGTACGGCGGGCGTACCTGCGCATGACCGGGCGGTCATGTGACCGCCCGGTCATCGTCGACGCGACAGCCTCACCCTGTCAACGAGGCGGACAGGAAAGGCTGTTGGCGGATCGCGTCGACTCCATCGCAGTGCGCGGGCGAGCGGCGGCATCCGACCATCCGGCCCTGCGACCGGGGGACGGGAGCAGCCGGCCTTTTGCCTGGCCGGTGAGCCCGGTCAGTTCGCCTGGCCAGGGCGTCCGGTCAAGCGCCTGGCCAGGGCGTCCGGTCAGTAGGCCTGCTGGACGGTGACCGCGCTGTCGACGGCGTCCCCCCACTGTCGTACGTACGAGGCGGCGAGCGCGTCACCCAGGCTCGCCCGGAGGAACAGCGCGGACCACCGGGCGGAGGTGCGGATGCTCTCGGTCTGGTCGAGCGGCTGGACCGACGCGTCCGGCAGCGCTCCGGGCGGGTTCTGCACGTCGGTCAGGCCGTAGTGATTGGCCCCGGTGACGGTGACGAGGGCCTTCGGCCCGGCGGTCAGCGCGTCGTAGGTGGCCTGGGCGGCGGCCGGTGGAGCGACGCCGTCGGCGCTCCCCTGCACCAGCGCCAGGGGCACTCCGGTGTTGTCGACGGCCGGAGCGGTCCCGCCGCCGGGGGGCACGTTGCTGGTGCCGAAGAAGGCGGCAGCCTTCAGCTGGGCGGGCCTGACCGCGCCGGCGGGCAGGCCGAAGCAGAACGGCGGGGCGCACTGGCCTTGCACGATGCCGAGCCCCGCGGCGCCGCCGAAGGAATGGCCGAGCAGAACCAGGGTGTCGGCGTCGATGCGTCCGGCGAGAGGACTGTCGGCGCGGCTGTTCTCGGCGGCGGCCCACGCCACCGCGGTGAGCCCCTCGTCGGAGGAGGCCCACAGTCCGGGCACGCCGTACAAGGTCCTCGTGTGGTTGGGCACGACCACGACGAACCCGAAGGCGGCGACGGTGCGGGCGTATCCCGCGTACGCGGACTTGTCGACGTTCGCGCCCTGGAGCAGCAGCGCCACGGGCAGCCGACGGGTGGTGGACGCGGGGTAGTAGATGTCGGACGGGTCCTGGCCGACGGTGGTGGCCTAGGCGGCCGTCGGGTAGACGGTCGGACTGTCCGCGGCCTCCGCCCGGGTCAGACCGCCGGACCCCGCCAGGAGGGCGACGCCGAGGAGGAAGGCGATCACGGCCCGCCTCGTACCGGACGCGAGGAGGTGAGTGGGACGCACCATGAGTACTCCGAATCTTCCGTCATGTCATGTCATGTCGGATCGGACGACGTACGAGGGAGCGGCCCTTCACAGCCCTTGCGGCCGGACTCCGAGGTGGCGCAGAGCGTTTCCCTTGGTGAAACTTAGTTTCACGCCAGGCCAGTAAACTGACAATCACTCGGCACCGTCAACAGAGCGAGGCCACGACTTCGAACCGATCCGGTGCCGACGAGCCGCGGCGGCGAGCGGGAAGCGGCCGGCGTCGGGCGCACGGGGAGCGCCGGGTTCTCCGGATCACATTCACCGGGAAGCACGGACCGCCTGGACGTAGGCTTCGCTCAGCACGGACACGACGGGGGACGGAGCGCATGGCGGCTGAGACAGCACACAGGTGGGCGTCGGCCCTCGATTCGGTCGTGGTGTACGCGCAGGGCGCGATCTGCCGCCGCCTGGCGCGGGGCAGCGTGCCGCCGGGCGGGTGCGTCAGGGTGACGGGACTGCCCCGCTCACTGGACCCGGGGTCCTTGCGGGCCCGCGTCACGGACGCCCCCGGGGTGCGCGTCGTCGAGGCACGGGTGGAGGTGGAGGCCGAGCCGCTCGGCGCCGCCGTGCCCGACGCGTTGCAACGCGAGGTGGAGCGGCTGCGTGAGGAGTACGCGGCGGCGCGGGAGCGCCTCGACCGGCAGCTGATTCTGATCGGGGAGGTCGGGTCTCTGCACCCGGTCCCGCCGATCCGCAGGCGCGATGACCCGCACCGCCGCACCCCGGTCGATGCGTGGCTGGAGCTCGCCGAGTTCGTCGACGAGCGGCTGACCGGGCTGCACACCCGTCTCGCCGAACTGGAGGAGGCGCAGGTCCAGGCCGAGCACGCGCTCCGCGTCGCCGCCGACCGGCTCGCCCGCGCCTCCACCGACGCGCCGCCCGCGCACGTGGAGACCACGGTCTCGGCGGTCGTGACCTTCGACGGCACCGGTGAAGCGGAAGTGGAGCTGGAGTACGCGGTGCCGGGCGCGGTCTGGGTGCCGGCCTACCGTCTCACCCACCGTCAGGGCGACAGCAGTGGCCGCCTGGTGCTGCGCGCCTCCATCGCCCAGCGCACCGGCGAGGACTGGACCGGCGTACGCATCGCCCTGGCCACCGCCGACCTGCGGCGCCGTACCGACCTGCCCAGGCTGCGCTCCCTTCGGATCGGGCGCCGTCAGTCCTCCCCCACGCCTTCCGGCTGGCGCGAGCCGCCGACGGGGCTGGCCGACCTCTTCGCCGGGTACGACGGAGCGGGCCCTCGGCCCGCCACGACCAGCGCTTCGCCGACCGTCAGGGGCGGCACCGCGGTCGCGGCGGGCGGGTTCGCGTCCGCTCCCGTTCCGCCATCACAGCCCACGCTGCAGGGCTACGGCCAGCCGCTCACCGCGGCGCCGCCGTCACCTCAGGGTTACGGCGCACCGCCACCCGCGCCCGGCAGCGCATACCCAGAGGTGTTCGACACCGGCCTGGGTGACTTCGCGCAGCCGGTCCCGTCCCGCCCGGGCAACAGGCCGCGTACCGGCGGCCGTTCCCCGGCCCTCGCCGCGATGGCACCGGCGGCCTCCGGCCAGGCCGCGCCGCCGCCTCCCGCGGCACCCGCGGCCCCTGCCTGGCCCGCAC
>NZ_JBHWVI010000170.1:14736-18951 GCF_042737005.1 Streptomyces sp. NPDC060027 | reverse complement strand
GCCCCATGGCGCCGGTCCGGCGGAACCAGGGGCCGCACGCCCGGTCCCGGCCCGGGCGCTACGGCTCGAGCTGGGACCGCAGCCACACCTCCACCTCGCCGACGTGAGCGGCAGCCGCCGCCCGTGCCGCCTCCGGGTCGCGGGCCACCTCACCGAAGGGTGTCGTCCTCTCGAATTGGTCTGATAAATATTCGTCCCGGTAGGCAGAGAGATTTCCAGGACCGAGCTCCCGAACCCCGACCGAGGACCCCCTGTCACCGACGGAAAGGCGTTCCGTGTCCGCCACCCCCGCCCGCGTCACCGCGGTCGACACGTACGACATCCGCTTCCCCACCTCGCGCGAACTCGACGGCTCGGACGCGATGAACCCGGACCCCGACTACTCGGCGGCGTACGTCGTCCTGCGCACCGACACGGCCGAGGGAGCCGAGGGGCACGGCTTCGCCTTCACCATCGGGCGGGGCAACGATGTCCAGGTCGCCGCGATCGGCGCGCTGCGCGCGCACGTGGTCGGACGGTCCGTCGACGAGCTGTGCGCCGACCCCGGCTCCCTGTCCCGGGACCTGGTCGGCGACAGCCAGCTGCGCTGGCTCGGACCCGAGAAGGGCGTGATGCACATGGCGATCGGCGCCGTCGTCAACGCCGTGTGGGATCTGGCCGCCAAGCGGGCCGGCCGACCGCTGTGGCAGCTGCTCGCGGAGGCCGACCCCGCCTGGCTCGTCGGTCAGGTCGACTTTCGGTACATCACGGACGCGCTGACGCCCGAGGAGGCGCTGGCACTGCTGCGCCGGGGCCGGGAAGGAGCCGCGGGCCGCGCCGCGACGCTCCGCGCCCAGGGCTTCCCCGCGTACACGACCTCGCCCGGCTGGCTCGGTTACAGCGACGAGAAGCTCACCCGTCTCGCGGCCGAGGCGGTGGCCGGGGGATTCCGGCAGATCAAGCTGAAGGTGGGAGCGGATCTGGCGGACGACGTACGCCGCTGCCGCGTCGCCCGTGCGGTGGTCGGCCCGGACATCCGCATCGCGATCGACGCCAACCAGCGCTGGGACGTGGACGAGGCCATCACCTGGACGAAGGCGCTCGCCGAGTTCCAGCCGTACTGGATCGAGGAGCCGACCAGCCCCGACGACATCCTCGGCCACGCCGCCGTGCGCGCGGCGGTCGCCCCGGTGAAGGTCGCCACCGGGGAACACGCGCAGAACCGGATCGTCTTCAAGCAGCTCCTCCAGGCGGGCTCCGTCGACGTCCTCCAGATCGACGCGGCGCGCGTCGGCGGCGTCAACGAGAACCTCGCCGTCCTGCTCCTCGCGGCCAAGTTCGGCGTGCCCGTCTGCCCGCACGCCGGGGGCGTGGGCCTGTGCGAACTCGTCCAGCATCTCTCGATGTTCGACTTCGTCGCCCTGTCCGGCACCACCGACGACCGTGTCATCGAGTACGTCGACCATCTGCACGACCACTTCACCGACCCGGTGGTGATCCGCGACGGCCACTACACGGCACCGACCGCGCCGGGCTTCTCCGCCACCATGCGGCCCGCCTCCCTGGCGGAGTTCACCTACCCCGGCGGCACCTTCTGGGCCGCCGACCTCGCCCACCGGAACGGCAACGAACGGAAGGGAGCGGCCGTATGACGGAGATTCAGGACTTCGACGGGCTCAAGGCGCTGGTGACCGGGGGCGCTTCCGGGATCGGCAGGGCCACCGCCGACCTGCTCGCCGCCCGCGGCGCCCGGGTCGCCGTCCTCGACCTCGATCCGTCGTCCGTCGACAAGCCGCTGACCGGCCACCGTGCCGACGTCACCGACGACGCCTCCGTACGGGAGGCCGTGGCCGCCGCGGTCGCGGACCTGGGCGGCCTCGACGTCCTGGTCAACAACGCGGGCATCGGGGCCCGCGGCACCGTCGAGGACAACGGCGACGAGGAATGGCACCGGGTCCTGGACGTCAACGTCCTCGGCATCGTGCGGACGACCCGCGCGGCCCTGCCCCGCCTGCGGGAATCCGCGCACGCGGCGATCGTGAACACCTGCTCCGTCGCGGCCACCGCGGGCCTGCCCCAGCGGGCGCTGTACTCGGCGTCCAAGGGCGCCGTCCTCTCCCTCACCCTCGCCATGGCAGCCGACCACGTCCGCGAAGGCATCCGCGTCAACTGCGTCAACCCCGGCACGGTCGACACTCCATGGGTCGGACGGCTCCTCGACGCGGCCCCCGATCCGGCCGCCGAGCGCGCCGCCCTGGAGGCCCGGCAGCCCACCGGCCGCCTGGTGTCGGCACCGGAAGTCGCGGGCGCCATCGCCTACTTGGCGAGCCCCCTGTCCGGCTCCACCACGGGCACCGCGCTCGCGGTGGACGGCGGTATGCAGGGGCTGCGGCTGCGCCCGGTGGACCGGTGACCTCCCTCGGCGGGAGCGGCGTCCGCGTCAGCGGGCTGTCCTTCGGGGCCGCCGGGATCGGCAACCTGTTCACCGAGGTCACCGACGAGCAGGCGTGCGAGGCCGTCGACGCCGCCTGGGCGAGCGGCATCCGCTACTTCGACACCGCCCCGCACTACGGCCTCGGCCTCTCCGAGCGGCGCCTCGGCGCGGCCCTGCGCGGCCGGCCCCGCGCCGCGTACACCGTCTCGACCAAGGTGGGCCGCCTCCTGGAGCCCGTGGACACGGGCGGCGACGACCTGGCCGACGGCTTCGCGGTGCCCGCCACACACCGCCGCGTCTGGGACTTCAGCGCCGACGGCGTACGCAGGGGCCTGGACGCCAGCCTCGAACGGCTCGGCCTCGACCGGGTGGACGTCGTCTACCTGCACGACCCCGACGACCATGCCGAGCAGGCCTTCCGCGAGGGCTACCCCGCGCTGGAGAAGCTGCGCTCGCAGGGCGTGGTCGGGGCGATCGGCGCGGGCATGAACCAGACGGAGATGCTCACCCGGTTCGTCCGCGAGACGGACGTGGACGTGGTGCTGTGCGCGGGCCGCTACACCCTCCTGGACCAGCGCGCGCTCACCGGGCTGCTGCCCGCTGCCCAGGCCCGCGGCATCTCCGTCGTCATCGGCGGCGCCTTCAACTCCGGCCTGCTGGCGGACCCGGGACCGGGAGCGACGTACAACTACGCTCTCGCGCCCCGGGAGTTGATGGACCGCGCCCTGCGCCTGAAGGAGATCGCCGAGCGGCACGGCACCACCCTGCGCGCCGCGGCCCTCGCCCTCCCGGCCGCCCACCCGGCCGTCGCGAGCGTTCTGGTCGGCGCCCGCTCGGCCGACGAAGTCCGTGACTGCGTACGGCAGTCCGTCACGCCGGTACCCCCGGACTTCTGGCAGGAACTGCGCGCGGAGGGCCTGCTGCCCGCCGGTGCTCCGCTCCCCGTGCGGGAACTGCCGTGACCGTCGACGCGCACCACCATGTCTGGGACCTGTCGGTCCGCGACCAGCCGTGGATCACGGGCCCCGAACTCCAGCCTTTGCGGCGGAACTTCGGGATCACGGACCTCGCACGGGTGGCCGGGTCCGCAGGTGTGGACCGTACCGTTCTCGTGCAGACGGTCACCGTGGCCGAGGAGACCCCGGAGTTCCTCGCTCTCGCGGAGGAGAGTCCGCTGGTGGCGGGCGTGGTCGGCTGGACCGACCTGACCCGGCCGGACGTCGCCGAGGAACTCGCGCGGCTCCTGGAGATGCCCGGCGGCCGTCGTCTCAGAGGCATCCGCCATCAGGCCCAGGCCGAGAGCGACCCCGGTTGGCTGCTGCGGCCGGACGTGCGGCGCGGGCTGGCCGCCGTCGCGGAGGCGGGGCTCGTCTACGACCTGGTCGTCCTGCCGCACCAGTTGCCCGCCTGCGCACTGGCGGCCGCGGATCACCCCGGACTGACCTTCGTGCTGGACCACTTGGGCAAGCCGCCGATCGCCGGCGGCGTCGTGGACCCCTGGGCGGGTGCCGTCCGTGAACTGGCGGCACTGCCCAACACCGTGTGCAAGCTCTCCGGGATGGTCACCGAGGCGGACCCCGCACGGTGGACGCCGGACGACCTGCGGCCCTACGCCGACACGGTCCTGGAGGCCTTCGGCCCCGAGCGCATGATGTTCGGCTCCGACTGGCCGGTGTGCACACTCGCCGCGACCTACGGCCAGGTCCTGCGGACGGCCGAGGAGCTGACGGCGGGCCTGGCCGAGAGCGAGCGGCACGCCGTCTTCACCGGAACCGCCACCCGCGTCTACGGCGTCTGACCCC
>NZ_JBHWVI010000170.1:0-14636 GCF_042737005.1 Streptomyces sp. NPDC060027 | reverse complement strand
GCCTGCCCGCCTGCCCGCCTGCCCGCCTGCCCGCCTGCCCGCCTGCCCGCCTGCCCGCCTGCCCGCCTGCCCGCCTGCCCGCCTGCCCGCCTGCCCGCCTGCCGAGGCATGGGCCGTGGGCACGGGTTGAGGGGCACCAGGGGGCGGGGCCGGTCGGTGCCGGGCGGTGCCGGGTCTAGTACGGAATCCGTCGCTCGTCGGCGTCCTCCAACCGTGTCGGCGGCAGGAAGTCGCGCAGGTATGTCCGGTGCCAGCACGCGCCCGTCTCCCGCAGTTCGCGCCAGGTCGTGTACCGGTAGAGGAAGAGGCGGGCGCGGACGAAGCGGGGCGGTGCGTCGGCGGGGAACGGGGAACGGCGCAGCAGCCGCAGCGTGTCCCGGTCGTTCTCCAGGAGCCGCTCCACCAGACCCGAGAACCACGCGCCGGCGTACCCGGGGGAGAGCGCCACGAACCACATCAGCCAGTCGAGCCGCAGATGGTACGGCGCGAACTGGCGCGGCCAGTACCGTGGATCGCCCGGCTTGCCCTTGAACTCGTACTCCCGCCAGTCCGCGTCCTCGCGCGGCACCTCGTCCGCCGTGCCCTCGACGACCACCTCGTGGCGCACCCGGCTGACACTGCCGAACGCCCCGTAGGTGTTGACCAGATGGAGCGGGTCGAAGGAGCGGTTCATGACCTGCCGCCGGGAGAGCAGATTGCGCGCGGGGCGGTAACTGAGGGCCAGCAGTCCCGCCGCCACGGCGAGGACGACCACCTCGTACCAGAGCGGTCCTCCGGTGGCCCGCGACGCGGTGGTGGGGAGTTCGACCACACTCAGGGCCAGCACGATCGTCGTCCAGTTCAGCCAGGCGAAGTTGCCGGACAGCACCAGCCACAGCTGGGTCAGGATCATCAGCCCGGCCGCGGCCGTCGCGATCGGCTGCGGGGTGAACAGCAGGACGGGCAGCACGAGTTGGGTGAAGTGGTTCGCGGCCACCTCGATCCGGTGGAAGGGCTTGGGCAGATGGTGGAAGAACCAGCTCAGCGGGCCCGGCATCGGCTGCGTCTCGTGGTGGTAGTCGAGGCAGGTCAGTTTCCGCCAGCAGGCGTCGCCCCGCATCTTGATCAGCCCCGCGCCGAACTCGACGCGGAACAGCACCCAGCGCATCAGGAACAGCACGACGACCGGTGGCGCCACCTCGTCGTTGCCGAGGAAGACCGCGAGGAACCCCACCTCCAGGAGCAGGGACTCCCAGCCGAACGAGTACCAGGTCTGGCCGACGTTCACGATCGACAGGTACAGGGCCCAAGGGACCAGCCACAGCAGCATCGCGCCCCAGAGCGGCACATACCCGTCGAGGCCCCCGATCAGCGCCGCCGACACGGCGCAGCCCGTCCAGGACCAGGCGGCGAAGAAGCGGTCCGAATAGCGCAGATGGAACACGCTCGGCGCGTCACGGAACGCGACCCGCCGCACGAAGCCGGGCACCGGCAGCATCCCGCGCTCCCCGATCAGCGCGCGGAACTGCAGGGCCGCGCCCAGGAACGCGACGAGGTACAACACGGCCAGCGCCCGCTGGAAGACCAGACGGCTCAGCTCGTAGTCGGGTGCGAAGAACCACTCCATGACGTGTGCTCCTCTCCCCTCCATTGTGACGCTGGGTGATCGATCTCCGCTTGCGTGCGCCAAGAGGGTGACGCAGAGAATGGTCCACGAACGGCCCGGGACGAACGGGAGAACGTGGTGCACATACCCACCAGGACCCTCGTCGCGGCCTGCGCGCTCTCGGCGGCACTCCTTGTCGCCGGCTGCGCGGGCGGCAGCGACAGGGGCGCGGAATCGAGCGGACCGACCGGCGGTGAGGTGCTCCTCCAGCCCCTTGATGCCGCGGGGCCGGACCCCTTCACGGCGTCCACCGTCACCCCCGCCGCGACCGGGCCACCCGTCACCCGAACGCCGCAGTCCCCGCCCACCGGCGCCCAGGGCGGGCGTTCGTTCTCGGGCGCCACGCCGGGCCTGTACGGCGGGACCCGGAACGCCGGCAGCTGCGACATCGACCGGCAGATCCGGCTTCTCGACGCCGACCGGGGCAAGGCCCGCGCCTTCGCCGGGGCCTCCGGCCTCTCCCCGGGGTCCGTCCCGGACTATCTGCGCGGACTGACCCCGGTCGTGCTGCGCGCCGACACCCGCGTCACGAACCACGGATTCGGCGACGGACAGGCGACCGGGTTCCAGGCCGTGCTCCAGGTCGGTACGGCCGTGCTCGTCGACAACCGGGGCGTCCCGCGGGTCCGCTGCGCCTGCGGCAACCCGCTCAACCGGCCCACCGCGCTCGACGGGGACCCGGGCACCCGGGGCAGGCCCTGGAGCGGCTACCGGCCCGCCCGGGTCGTGGTGGTGACACCGGCGCCCGTCGTGATCACCGAGATCACGATCATCGACGTCGACGACCACGCCTGGATCGAACGCCCGGTGGGCCAGGGCGGTCACCGTCACGACCATGTCGTGGCACCGCCCGACAGCGGGACCGCGCCCCCGAGGCCGTACGAGTCCACCCCGCACGCCCCCTCCTCCAGCGCCGTGCCCGGCGACGGGAGCAGGTCCCCCGACGCTTCCGCGTCCGACTGCGCCACGCCGACCGCGACGGTGACCCCGCCGCCGGGGGACCGGGAGAGCGGCCCGGGCGAGAGCGCCGGGTCCGGCACCGGGCCCACCGGCATGCCGACGGACGGGTCCGCCCTGGACGTGTCCCGGCCGGACCGTTCCCCACGCCCGGAGGACAGGCCCGCGGACTGCCCGACGGCCTCCCTCGCGCCACCGCCGACCACGGAGCCGGGGACCACCCCGGCCCCCTCGGGCGGGACCACCGCCCCGCGGACGGACACGGCCGCCCCCGACCGCTCCGCCGCCCCGGAGCCCCCGTCACCGCGGGTTCCGTCCGCCGGGCCGGGAACGCCCACCGAGGACACGGGTCCGGACACCGTCCCCGAGAGCCCCGGCGTACCCGACGGCGGCGGTCTGATCCCCGACGATCCGACCGGCCCGGACAGCGTCTTCGACGTCTCGGCCGACGTGTTCGACAGTTGAGCGGCTTCGTGCCCGGGGTGCCCGGAACCGGGCTCCCCAGGAGTCGAATAATCGGGCAAATACTGGCAAGGTGGCCCCATGGTTGATCGGGGAGCGAGCGCCCTGTCACTCCCGGACGACTGGCCCGCCCACCCGGCTCCGATCCTGGCGCTCAACCGCATGGGCAGTTTCGACTGGGACCTGGACACCGGTCTGATGCAGATGGACGCCCAGGCTCACGAGATCTTCGACGTGCGCCCGGACGAGTACGACGGTGATCCCGCCACCCTGGCCATGCGCGTCCCGCCGTCCGAGTCGCTCCGCCTCGACACGATGGTGTCCCACGCGCTCAAGGACGGCAGCGAGAACTACGGCGCCTATTTCCGCATCCGCCGCCGCGACGGTGCCCTGCGCTGGACCCACACCCAGGGCTACATCCGCCGCGACGAGACCGGCCGGCCGCGCCGGATCATCGGGATCGTCCGCGACGCCACCGAGGAGCTCGCCGAGGTCGCGGCGGGCCGTGAACAGGCCGCCCAGAACGAGGCACGGCGCCAGCAGACGAGCGTCGTCCAGCTGACCACGGCCGCGCTGGCCCACGCCGTCACCGTCCAGGACGTCATCGACGTACTCCAGGACACCCACGGCCTCACCCACCTCGGGGCGGCCAGCCTGGTCATGGGACTGGTGGAGGCCGGCCGCATCCGCATGGTCGCCACCGGCCCCGAGCACAGCTACGTCCCCGGCACCCGGGTCACGCGCCTGGACGCGCAGTACCCGATGAACGAGGTCGTACGGACCCTCGCGCCGCACTTCATCGAGTCGCCCGAGGAGTTCGCCGAGTCGTACCCGCTCCTGTGGCCGAACATCACCGGCCTGAAGATCACCTCGGCCGCCTATCTGCCGCTGATCGTGCAGGCCCGCCCCATCGGTGCCATCGGCCTGCTCTACAACGACCGGCACGGCTTCTCGGAGGAGGAGCGCAACGTCCTCGTCGCGCTCGGCAGCAGCATCGCCCAGAGCCTCCAGCGGGCCATGTTCTTCGAGCAGGAGAAGGACCTCGCCCAGGGCCTCCAGCAGGCCATGCTGCCGCGCTCCATCCCCAGCGTGGCCGGCGCCGACGTCGCCGTCCGCTACCGCTCCGCCTCCCTCGGCCGGGACATCGGAGGCGACTGGTACGACCTGATCCCGCTGCCGGGCGGCCGTGTCGGCGCCGTCATCGGCGACGTCCAGGGCCACGACACCCACGCCGCCGCGGTCATGGGCCAGTTGCGCATCGTCCTGCGCGCCTACGCCGCCGAGGGCCACACCCCGGCCACCGTGATGGCCCGTGCCTCGGTCTTCCTCCACGAGCTCGACACCGACCGCTTCGCGACCTGCCTGTACGCCGAGGTCGACCTGTCCACCGGAGTGACGCAACTGGTGCGGGCCGGCCACATCGACCCGCTGGTCCGGTACACCGACGGAAGGTGCCGCCGGCTGCCCGTGGAGGGCGGCCTGCCGCTCGGTCTGTCCGCCGAGTTCGGACGCCTCGAATACCCCGTCGCCACCATCGAACTCGACCCCGGCCAGACCCTGCTGCTGTGCACCGACGGGCTCGTCGAGGAGCCGGGTGTCGACCTCGACGACGGCATGCACATCCTCCGGGAACGCATCCGCGTCGGTCCGGCCGACGTCGGCGACCTCGCCGACGCGCTCATCGACATGGCCGAGGAGCGCGGCGGGGACGACGACGTCGCCGTGCTGCTCCTGCGCCGCCGCGGTGCGAGCGACCAGCGCTCGGGCGGACGTCTCCAGCAGCACGTGGCCCCCGGCGACCCGGAGGCGCTCGTCGAGGCCCGCCACATGATCCGGGCCGCGGTCCGGGCCTGGGGAGCCGGTGAGCGGGCCGACGAGATCGAGCTGGTCGCCGACGAACTGATCACCAACGGCCTGATGCACACCGAGGGCTCGGCCATCGTCACCCTGCGCGTCCTGACCGGATCCGACCGCAGACTGCGCGTCGAGGTCGAGGACTCCTCCAGTGCCCTGCCGCGCCGCCGCGAGGCCGGAGAGTCCGGTGTCTCCGGCCGCGGACTGCTGCTCGTCGACCGCCTCACCGACGTCTGGGGCGTCGAGGCCCGCGGCGGCGGCAAGTGTGTGTGGTGCGAGTTCATCGTCCGGGAACGGAACTGATCCCTGGCGTCGTCGGCGCCGGATGGCACTCTGGACGTATGCCGGAACTGCCCGAGGTCGAAGCGCTCAAGGACTTCCTGGCCGACCATCTCGTCGGTCGCCGGGTCGTGCGCGTGCTGCCCGTCGCCATCAGCGTCCTGAAGACGTACGACCCTCCCGTCTCCGCGCTGGAGGGGCACGAGGTCACGGCCGTACGACGGTTCGGCAAGTTCCTCGACATCGACCAGGACGGCCTGCACCTCGTCACCCATCTGGCCCGCGCGGGCTGGCTGCACTGGAAGGACACGCTTCCCGACGGCCCGCCCCGGCCCGGCAAGGGGCCGCTCGCGCTGCGCGTCGCGCTGGAGACCGGCGAGGGCTTCGACCTCACCGAGGCGGGCACCCAGAAGCGCCTCGCCGTGTACGTCGTCCGGGACCCGCAGCAGATTCCCGGCGTGGCCCGCCTCGGCCCCGACCCGCTCGCCGACGACTTCGACGAGCAGCGGTTCGCCGGGCTGCTCCAGGGGGAGCGGCGCAGGCTGAAGGGCGCGCTGCGCGACCAGAGTCTGATCGCGGGCGTCGGGAACGCGTACAGCGACGAGATCCTGCACGCCGCCAGGATGTCCCCCTTCAAGATCGCCTCCTCGCTCACCCCCGAGGAGACCCGGCGGCTGTACGAGGCGCTGCGCGGCACGCTCGCCGAGGCCGTGGAGCGCTCCCACGGGCTGGCCGCCGGGCGGTTGAAGGCCGAGAAGAAGAGCGGTCTGCGGGTGCACGGGAGAACGGGGGAGGCCTGCCCGGTGTGCGGCGACACCGTTCGCGAGGTCTCCTTCAGCGACTCCTCGTTGCAGTACTGCCCGACCTGCCAGACCGGCGGCAAGCCGCTGGCGGACCGGCGGATGTCCCGGCTGCTCAAGTAGGGGACCCACGGGCCGTCCCCGTCGAAGCCGGACCCCTCCGAAGCCGGACCCCTCCGAAGCCGGACCCCGTCGAAGCCGGACCCCTCCGAAGCCGGACCCCTCCGAAGCCGGGCCCCTCCGGAGCCGGGCCCCTCCGAAGCCGTGACAGTCCGGCGGGGGCCGCCGTCAGGTCGCCCGGGCGGTGGGGCGATCGGCGGGACGGGCGCGGCTCAGGGGGAGTTGAGGGTCACGAGGTGTTCACCCTTCGCCGTGCGCACCTCGTACCGGACGATCTCCCCGGTCCGCATCGACGAGCCGCCCTGCATCGCGATGACCTCGCCGTTGTGCGGGGGTTCCATCCAGCTCGTCACCGTCTGCTCGGAGCCGTCCTTGCCGATGGCGACGAGCTGGCACGAGCGGGGGCCTCCGGCGTCCTTGACCTCGACCCCGACCTCACTGCCCCAGACCCGGTCCTCGACCGTCACCTGGGCCCAGACCCCGGTCTCCGCGTCGGTCCTGGCGATCTTGTTCACCGGCGGGTCGGCCGCGGCGATCCGGTCCGACGAGGAGTCGTACGCGGCGACGACGGCGGGGCCGCCCGCCGCGAGGACCACGGAGGCCGCCACGGCGTACAGGAAGCGCCGGCGTCCGGTCCGGTTGCGCGAGGCCACCTCACCGAGCAGCCGGTCGAGCAGCCGCGGCCCGGGCGCGGCGAACGGGTGCACGGTGCGCGGTGTCGACCGGCGGTACAGCATCAACTGCCGCGCGGCGGGGCGGAATTCGCTGACATATTTCGTGCACCGAGGGCACTCCGCGAGGTGGTCCTCGAAGCGGAAGGCTTCCGCCTCGCCGAGCACGCCGAGCGCATAGGCGCCGACGTCGCGATGCCGTTCCAGGGACCTCATACCGAATACCGAATCCTCGTGGCGTTGGTGCGGACTGTGAGTGGTGTTGCTGTTGCCCACGGGTACGCACCAGACCGCCGAATCACTCAAGACTCGTTCGGAATCGCGGCCAAGACCTTCGGAGCACCGGCGCTCGCGGATTGGTGCGAGCTCGGGAAAACTTTCCCCGGCGCGGTCGCGACCGCCGTCAGAAGAGGTGGATGGCCAGATGCCCGAGCGGCAGCCCCAGCCGCCAGGCCGCCGTCCACACCTTCGGACCGTCGTCCTCGCCAGGCAGGGGACCACCGCCGGGCACCGCGTCCAGGTCCGGAGCGAGCAGTTCCGTCTCCTCCAGCCATCGCCAGGCCGCCGACGCCAACTCCAGGTCGGGATCGGGAGCGCCGGATCCGGCGGACTCGGCCGCGCGCAGAGCCAGATGCTCGCGCACCCACTCGTGCCAGGGCTGGTCGTACGCCGTCAGCGAAAGCCAGGTCTCCAGTTGGGTGATGACCCGGATCCCGGAGAGTTCCCCGCCGCTGTCGGACAGGAAGATGGTCAGCGCGAGGGCGTCGCGCCCGGCGCGGAACTCGAAGGATGTGGGCGGCATCAGGTCGCCCGTCCGCAGCAGCTCGTCGGCGATGTACTCGGCGTACAACCAGGCCATGGGGACGGTGAGTTCGCCCCCGCCGGTGCCGTCCGTGCTCTCTTGACCTCTGTGCAGCATCCCTTCCTGCCTTCCTCCGGTGCGTGCGCGTCGCCCGACCCCGGGCCCCAGTCCGGAAAACGGATGAGGCAAGCTGATTGCTCAACCATGGTCCTCAGCAAGGCGCTTTACGGAGGTTTGACTCAGCCTTCGGTTTCACCGCAGGTCGGCCGCGTATCCCGGAAGAACCCGGCGCAGGGCGCGCAGCGCGTAGTACGCGCGCGACTTCACGGTACCGGGCGGAATTCCGAGTGCCGCGGCGGCCTCCGCCACACTCGCCCCTTGGAAGTACACCAGCACCAGGACTTCACGATGCTCGGGAGTGAGTGTCTTCACAGCCTCCCGCACATCGAGCGTCGCCGCAGACCGTTCGGCGTGATCGGCACAGACCCGCGCGCTCTCCAGCACCGCGTCCCCGACCTCCGGCGGCCGTGCCTGGCGGGCCCGCCGCGCGTCGATGGCCAGCCGTCGGCCCACGGTCAGCAGCCAGGGACGTACGGACTCGAAGTCGTCGGCACGCAGGGCCTCGGGATGCTGCCAGGCGCGTACGAACGTCTCCTGCACCAGGTCCTCGGCGCGCTGCCGGTCGCCGTCGGACAGGCGCAGCAGCAGGGCGAAGAGGGGGCGGCCGTGCTCGCGCTGCAGCGCGGCCAGCTCGTGCTCGGCGGTCGTTCCGTGGCTGATGGTGGTGGTTCCGGCCGTCATGGCGTGTATGCCAGCGCGCCCCGCCCCGCGCGGACAGGGCGGGAACACGGTCGTGCGGTGGGCGGTCGAAGCCGTCGGTGAACGGTGCGCCGAACGGTCCCGCCGGGGTGGAGTCCCGGATTCCGTGGCGGCCGCCGCCGGACCGCGTTCGCCCCGACGGGCATGCCCGCGAGCGCCGAACGGGCTAGCGGCCGTGGTGTCTCCTTGACTGCCGGTCGCCCGTGTATGTGGATTCCCCTTGATTAGTAATCAAATATGACCGAATGGGGTCCGGCATGATCACACGCGCGCGGCAGATCAATCTGGCCCTCGCGGCCGCCCTCGTCGCGGCCGCGGCGGCCTGCCAGGCCCATGACTCGGCCGGGCACCACCGGAGCGGGCAGCCCGCCCCCGCCGCCGCCCGCGGCTTCACCCTCGTGGCTTCCGGCGACGTCCTGCCGCACACCTCGATCATCGAGCGGGCGAACTCCGACGCGGGCGGCAACGGCTACGACTTCCGACCGATGCTCGCGGGCGTCGAACCCATCGTGTCCGGCGCCGACCTGGCGATCTGTCACATGGAGACGGTGTACGGCGCCGACGGCGACTACACCGGCTATCCCACCTTCAAGTCCCCGCCCCAGGTGGCCGACGGCCTCGCCGCGACGGGCTACGACGCCTGTTCCACCGCCTCGAACCACACCCTCGACGACGGCGCCGACGGCGTCCGGCGCACCCTGGACACGCTGGACCGCGCGGGTGTGCGGCACGCCGGATCGGCGCGCACGGCGCAGGAGGCGAGCGGCGCCGGCCTGATGCGGGCGGGCGGCGCCCGGGTGGCCCATCTCGCATACACCTACGACACGAACGGCATCCCGCTCCCGCAGGGGCAGCCCTGGGCGGTCGCCCTGATCGACCCGGACCGGATCGTCGCGGACGCCCGTGCCGCCCGGAAGGCGGGCGCCGACGTGGTCGTCGTCTCGCTGCACTGGGGCACCGAATGGCAGGACGAGCCCGACGAGCAGCAACTGCGGCTGAGCAAGCTGCTGACCGCGTCCCGCACCGACGGGCGGCCCGACATCGACCTGATCCTCGGCACCCACGCCCACGTCCCGCAGGCCTACGAGAAGGTCAACGGCACCTGGGTCGTCTACGGCATGGGCGACCAGATCGCCGGCGAGATGTTCAACAGCCAGGGCGTCCAGGACCCGCGCGGCAACGAGAGCACCATCGGACGCTTCACCTTCGCCCCGCCGGCGCGGAAGGGAGCGCGCTGGGAGGTGACGAAGGCGGAGTTCGTCCCGCAGGCCTTCGACCTCGACGCCGGCCGGGTCGTCGATCTCAACGCCGCGCTGGGGCAGGGCGCCACGGTCGGAGCCGTACGCGACCGGATCCGGGACGTCGTCCTGAGCCGGGGCGCGGCCCAGTCCGGCCTCGTCATGGCCAAGTGAGTGACGCGGGGCCGCTCTACGGCACGACCGTGACCGGCCAGCGGCCCGCCTTCACCAGCCGGATCGCCACCGAACCGACGATCCGGTGCCCCGCCTGCTCGGAGGCCCCGACCACCACGGCGTCCGCCTTGAGTTCGTCCGCGGCGGTGACCAGGCCGTTGTAGGGGTCACCACGGAAGGTGTGGAACTCCCAGCGCACATCGAATATGTCCTTCACCCGCTCGGCCGCGTCGCGGATGTACCGCACCAGGTCCTCGGCGATCTCGTCGGTGGTCTCCGCCACCGGCACCCCGAGCGCCGCCCCCGCCGCCATCACCGGCTGGACGTAGACGACCGCGAGCAGCGCCCGCTGCCGCCTCGCCAGACCGCCCGCGTACGCCGCGGCGCGCAGCGAGGAGTCGGAGCCGTCCACACCGACGACGATGACTTTGGGGCCGTCCGTGCCGCGCTCGAACCGATGTGCGTGCTGCTCTTCCGTCACGGCTGTGAGGCTATCGGAACCCGCAGGTCCCACGGCCGCGGGGGAGCGGTGAGGAGTCGCTCGACGGGCGGGGCGGCGCCGCTCTTCCTACAGTCGGAACCATGAGTGCCACCGTGGCGGCCCGCCCGCCGAAGGACACCGTCGGCCCGAAACGGCCGCCCCGGAACGGGTTCCTCAGCAAGGTGCCCGAGGGCTTCGCGACCTTCTTCGGCGTGATCGGACTGCTCTGCGCCCTGCTCGCCTTCATCCCCCCGCTGCGGCGACTGCTGCGCCCGGTGGTGCGCTTCCTCGACCTGCTGATCATCCCGGTCAGCGCCAACCTGGCGTACGCCGTCTTCCTCTTCCTGCTCGCCGCCGCGACGGCCGCCCGCAAGAGGATCGCCTGGTGGCTGGTGGTCGTCTACCTCGGCCTGCTGGTCCTGGTCGACGCCCTCGGCATCGCCGCCGGCCTGTACGCCTCCTCGATCCCCTCGTTCGTCGTCTGCGGGCTCCTGCTGGCGCTGCTGATCGTGGCCCGCCGCGAGTTCTACGCCGACTCGCGGCGCGCCGCCGTAAGGCGGGCCCTCCTCGTCCTGTTCGCCGGGCTCCTGGTGGCGATCCTGGTCGGCTGGGGCCTGGTCGAGCTGTTCCCCGGCACGCTGCCGCGCGACCAGCGGCTGCTGTGGGCCGCCAACCGGGTGTGCGGCGGACTGGTCTCCGGGCAGTCGTTCGACGGCCGTCCACCGCGCTGGCTGTTCTTCGTCCTCGGCCTGTTCGGCGCCCTCGCCCTGCTCAACGCCGCCGCCACGCTCTTCCGCTCCCAGCGCCTGGTGGCCGCCCTGCACGGCGACGAGGAGACCCGTATCCGCGCGCTGCTCCAGGCGTACGGCGGCGACGACTCGCTCGGCTACTTCGCCACCCGCCGCGACAAGGCCGTCGTCTTCTCGCCCAGCGGCAAGGCCGCCGTCACCTACCGCGTCGAGGCCGGCGTGTGCCTCGCCAGCGGTGACCCGGTCGGCGACCGGGAGGCCTGGCCGCACGCGATCGGCGCCTGGCTGGACATCGCCCGCCGCTACGCCTGGGCGCCCGCCGCGATGGGCGCCTCCGAGGAGGGCGCAAAGGCCTTCGCGCGGGCCGGGCTCGGCGCCCTCCAGCTCGGCGACGAGGCGATCCTGCACGTCGCCGGCTTCGACCTCGGCGGCCGCGACATGCGGGTCACCCGGCAGGCCGTCAACCGTGTCAAACGCACCGGCGCCACCTGCCGGGTGCGCCGGCACTCCACCCTGACCGACGCCGAGATGGAGGAGATCGTCGGCCGGGCCGACGCCTGGCGCGACACCGAGACCGAACGCGGCTTCTCGATGGCCCTCGACCGGCTCGGCGACCCCGAGGACGGCGACTGCCTGCTCGTCGAGGCGATGGGGTCCGACGGCAAGCTCCTCGCGCTGCTCTCCTTCGTGCCCTGGGGCCGCGACGGGATCTCCCTGGACCTGATGCGCCGCGACCGCAGCGCGCCCAACGGCGTCATGGAGTTCATGGTCGCGGAAGTGTGCGCGGTCGCAGGAAAGTTCGGCGTCCGGCGCATCTCCCTCAACTTCGCTGTGTTCCGCTCGGTCTTCGAGGAGGGCGCCCGCATCGGCGCGGGCCCGGTGCTCAGGCTCTGGCGCCGTCTGCTGCTGTTCTTCTCCAAGTGGTGGCAGCTGGAGGCCCTGTACCGCTCCAACGCCAAGTACCACCCCGAGTGGTACCCGCGCTTCATCTGCTACGGGGAGACCGGCGCCCTCGCCCGCATCGGCATGGCGTCCGCCATCGCCGAGGGCTTCGTCTCCGTGCCCTCGCTGCGCACGCTGTGGGGCAAGGGACACCCGCGCGGCGGACCCGAGCCCGCGACGACCGAGGGACTGCCGTCGCTCGCGGCCCTCGGCCTCGACACGGGGGACGGGGCCCGGGCCGACGACCCCACCGCCGGCCTGCCCGACCAGGTCCGTGTGCGGCACCGCAAACTCGACCGGCTGCGCGCCGACGGCACCGACCCCTACCCGGTCGGTATCCCGCCGCGCACCCACGTCCTGGCCGACGTCCGCGGCGGCGAGAACGTGACCGTCGCCGGACGCGTGATGCTCGTACGCGACTTCGGCGGCATCCTCTTCGCCGTGCTGCGCGACTGGTCCGGCGATCTCCAGCTCGCCCTCACCCGCCAGGAGTCCGGCCCCGCGCTCGACCGCTTCCGGCAGGTCGTGGACATCGGCGACCACATCAGCGCCGATGGCCTCGCGGGCGCCAGCGACACGGGCGAACCCACGGTCTTCGTCACCTCCTGGCAGCTCACCGCCAAGTGCCTGCGCCCGCTGCCCGACAAGCGCAAGGGCCTCGCCGACCCCGAGGCCAAGGTCCGCCGCCGCTACCTCGACCTGGTGTCCAGCACCGGCGCCCGCGACGTCGTACGGGCCCGCTCCACGGCCGTCCAGGCGCTGCGCCAGGGCCTCCTCGAGCGGGGTTACCTGGAGGTCGAGACCCCGATGCTCCAGCAGATCCACGGCGGTGCCAACGCCCGGCCCTTCACCACCCACATCAACGCCTACGACCTGAACCTGTATCTGCGCATCGCGCCCGAGCTCTACCTCAAACGGCTGTGCGTCGGCGGTCTGGAGAAGGTCTTCGAGATGGGCCGCACCTTCCGCAACGAGGGCGTCTCCTACAAGCACAACCCCGAGTTCACGATGCTGGAGGCCTATCAGGCCTTCGCCGACTACGACGTGATGCTCGACCTTGCCCGTGAGCTGATTCAGGGCGCGGCGACCGCCGCCTTCGGCTCACCGGTCGCCCGCAAGAACGGCACGGAGTACGACATCTCCGGGGCCTGGCCCGTCAAGACGGTGTACGGCGCGATCTCCGAGGCGCTGGGGGACGCGATCGACGCCGACACCTCCCTGGAGGCGCTGCTGCGGCTGTGCGACCGTGCGGGCGTGCCGTACACGACGGACGACGGCCGCGGCGATGTCGTACTGGAGATGTACGAACGTCTGGTCGAGGAGAAGACCGAGCTGCCCACGTTCTACAAGGACTTCCCGACCGACGTCTCGCCGCTCACCCGGCAGCACCGCACCGACCCGCGGCTCGCGGAACGCTGGGACCTCGTCGCCTTCGGCACCGAACTGGGCACCGCTTACTCCGAGTTGACCGACCCGGTGGAACAGCGCCGTAGGCTCACCGCGCAGTCGCTGCTGGCCGCCGGGGGAGACCCCGAGGCGATGGAGCTCGACGAGGACTTCCTCGACGCGCTGGAGTACGCCATGCCGCCCACCGGGGGCCTCGGGATCGGCGTCGACCGGCTCGTCATGTTCCTCACCGGGCTGACGATCCGCGAGACGCTGCCGTTCCCCTTGGTGCGCCGCCGCTGAAAATGGTCCAGGCGGGTGCATTCACGAGGCCTCACCGGTGTTGCTCGGCCGCGTCACCCCTCCGCCGGGTGACTGATTAGTCATGAAAAAGGATCAGCTGATTACACGGCGCCGGGCGTTGATCGCCGGCGCCGCCGTCCTGGGGGCGGCCGGGGCGGCGGGCACAGCCCGTGTCCTGACCGCCGATCCGGCCGCGAAGCCGGCGCCGAGCCTCCCCGGTTCCGGGCCGGAGGCGTCCCGCGCCCTCAAGCCGTCGGCCTACCGCCTCCAGCCGATCGCCGGATACGGCGCGCCGCACAGCGCGCAGACACGGACCCTCGTCCGGCGCGAGCCGTTCCTGCGCATGTCCGGGCGCGGCCGCAGCATGGTGCTGACCTTCGACGACGGCCCCGACCCGCGCTACACCCCCGCCATCCTGCGCACCCTGCGCGAGTACGACGTGCACGCGATGTTCTTCGTGTGCGGGGAGATGGCCGTCGACAACAAGGACCTGTTGAGCGAGATGGCCGACGACGGACACATCGTCGGCAACCACACCTGGAGCCATCCGCTGCTGACCAAGCTCTCGCGCTCCGCGATCCGTTCCGAGATCGAGCGCACCTGCGAGGTGATCGAGGACGGCTACGGCGAGCCGCCGGCCTGGTTCCGGGCGCCCTACGGAGCCTGGAACCGGGCCACCTTCCAGATCGGCGCCGAACTCGGCATGGAGCCGCTGGGCTGGACCGTCGACACACTCGACTGGACGACGCCGGGCACCCGTTCCATCGTCGGCCGGGTGAAGAGCGAGGCCGCCCCGGGCATCGTCGTCCTCTCGCACGACGCGGGCGGCGACCGATCGCAGAGCGTACGGGCGCTGCGTGACTATCTCCCGCGTCTGCTGGACGACGGCTACCACATCATGGTGCCGCGCAGGAGATACGCCTAGAACGGCCGAATCCCCGCGCACCACGGTGC
>NZ_JBHWVI010000169.1:0-19007 GCF_042737005.1 Streptomyces sp. NPDC060027 | reverse complement strand
CGGGGAGAACTCAGCCCTTCTTGGCCGAACCGGCCTCGTCCCGCGAGACCGACTCAGCGTCCGGTTCCGTGTCGGGCTCCGTCGCGGAATCCGTCCCGGAAGCGGGCCCGGCGGGCTCGGCGGAGTCCCTGGACGTCACGGACTCGGTGACGGCCGGCTTGTCGAGGCCGACGGAGTCGCCGTCGCTCTCGGCCTCGCCGGCGCTCTTGTCGCCGTCCTTGGGCTCGCCCTCGGCCTTGTCCTTGCCTTCGGTCTTGCCCTCTGTCTTGCCTTCGGTCTTGCCCTCGGCGTCGTCGGAAGCCGTCTCGCCGTCCTCGGCGGGGGCGTCCGCGCCGGCTCCGGGCTCCACGATCTCCTCGCGCCCCGGACGCAGCCGGGCCGAGAGCACGAAGTACAGGACCGCCAGGAGGAAGACCACCATCGCGGTCCAGTCGTTGAGACGCAGGCCCAGGATGTGGTGGGCGTCGTCGACGCGCATGTACTCGATCCAGCCCCGGCCGACGCAGTACGCGGCGACGTACAGCGCGAAGGCCCGCCCGTGGCCGAGCTTGAAGCGGCGGTCGGCCCAGATGACCAGGAATCCGACGCCGACGCACCACAGGGACTCGTACAGGAACGTCGGGTGGTAGTAGCCGGGGACGCGCCCGTCCGTGGAGGACGTGATGTGCAGCGCCCACGGAAGGTCCGTGGCCTTGCCGTAGAGCTCCTGGTTGAACCAGTTGCCCCAGCGCCCGATCGCCTGGGCGAAGGCGATACCGGGCGCGAGGGCGTCGGCCCACGCGGGCAGCGGGATGCCCCGGCGGCGGCACCCGATCCACGCGCCCAGCGCGCCGAGGGCGATCGCGCCCCAGATGCCGAGCCCGCCCTCCCAGATCTTGAAGGCGTCCACCCAGTCACGGCCCTCGCTGAAGTACAGCTGGTAGTCCGTGATCACGTGGTAGAGCCGGCCGCCGACGAGGCCGAAGGGCACGGCCCAGACCGCGATGTCGGCCACTGTGCCGGTCCGCCCTCCCCGGGCGATCCAGCGCTTGTTGCCGAGCCAGACGGCTACGAAGACGCCGATGATGATGCAGAACGCGTAGCCGCGCAGCGGAATGGGGCCGAGGTGCAGCACACCGTGCGACGGGCTGGGAATGTAGGCAAGTTCCATGGCAGGGTCGACGCTACCGTGCCGGACGCCGCCCACGGAGGGCAGCCCCGCAACGGGTCCATAACGTGCGGCGCCCCCGGCCTGTGGACAGGCAAGGCAGGGGGCGCCGGGGCGTGCGGGACGGCTCAGCCCTTGTTGGCCGCCTCCACCATCTGCTTGAGCTTGGCGGGGGTCATCGACTGGTCCGCGTAGATGTTCTTGCCGCCCAGGAGCACGGTCGGCGTGCCCGTGAAGCCGCCGCTCTGGAACGCGGCGTTCGACTTCTCGACCCAGGTGTCGTGGGTGCCGTCGTTGACACAGGCGCGGAAGGCCGGGGTGTCCAGGCCCTCGACCTTGCCGGCGAGCTCGATGAGCTTGTTGTTGTCGGCGAAGGCGTCGTCGGTCTCCTTGGGCTGGTTCTCGTACAGCACGTCGTGGTACGCGCTGAACTTCCCGGCGTCCTGGGCGCACGCTGCGGCGTTGGCGGCCTTGCGGGAGCCACTGCCCCCCATGTTCCCGTCGATCAGCGTGACGAGGTGGTACTCGACCTTCAGCTGCCCGGCGTCGACCAGCTCATGGATCGTCGGGCGGTAGGTCGCCTCGAAGGCCTGGCAGGCCGGGCAGCGGAAGTCCTCCCACACCGTGAGGGTGGACTTGGCGCCCTCCTTGCCGACGGGGATCGCGAGACTGTCCTTGCCGGTGGCGCCCGAGGGCGACACGACCGGGCCCGACGTGTCGCTCTTCTTGTCCTTGCCTGCGTTGGCGGCCACCACGCCGATCACGGCGGCCAGGCCGAGGACGCAGACCACCGACGCCCCCACGATCAGCGCGCGGCGGCGCTTGTCCGCGGCCTTCTGCTTCTCTCGCTCGACCGCCAGCCGCTCGCGGGCGTTGCGCTTACCGTCACGGTTGTTCTCGCTCACATCCGGCAGAACGAACCGGGGAGGCGCAGCGCGCCTCCCCGGTCCAAGGTCCACTCGTTCGGGTGAGCGGATTGTCTGTTACGTGCGGATGCGTACGTGGCGTACGTGCGGATCCGCGCGGTGGCGTCACGCCGTTCCGCGCACACCCTTCGCGAGGTCGCCCGCCAGCGCCCGCACGGCTTCGAGCCCGGCCGCCTCGTCCGGCGCGTCCAGCATCCGCTTCACGAACGCCGAACCGACGATCACGCCGTCGGCGAAGCCGGCCACCTCGGCGGCCTGCGCGGCGCTGGAGACACCGAGGCCGACGCAGACGGGCAGCTCGGTGGTGGCCTTGGTGCGCGCCACCAGGTCCTGGGCCTGGGCCCCGACCGACGCCCGGGTGCCGGTGACCCCCATCAGCGAGGCCGCGTACACGAAGCCGCTGCCCGCCGCGGTGATCTCGGCGAGCCGGGCGTCCTTGCTGCTGGGCGCGACGACGAAGACGGTCGCGAGGCCGTGCTTCTCGGCGTGCTCCCTCCACAGCGCCGACTCCTGGACGGGCAGGTCGGGCAGGATGCAGCCCGCGCCGCCCGCCTCGGCGAGCTCGGCGGTGAAGCGCTCGACTCCGTAGCGGTCGATCGGGTTCCAGTACGTCATCACGAGCACGGGCTTGCCGGTGGCCTCGAAGCCCTCCCGGACGGTCCGCATCACGTCCGCGATCCTGACGCCGCCCCGCAGGGCGATGTCGTCGGCGGTCTGGATGACCGGGCCGTCGAGGACCGGGTCGCTGTGCGGCAGCCCGACCTCGACGACATCGGCGCCGCCGTCGAAGACGGCCTTGACGGCGGCGATACCGCCGTCGACGGTCGGGAACCCGGCCGGCAGGTACGCGATGAGGGCGGACCGCCCCTCCGCCTTCGCCGCGGCGAGGGTGTCGCTCAACAGCTGGATGTTGCCGCTCACTTGGCGTCCCCCTCGATCTCGGCGTTCTCGCTGTCGGCGTCCGCCGGGACGACCGCGTCGGCGCCCTGTTCGTACAGTCCGAAGTAACGGGCGGCCGTGTCCATGTCCTTGTCGCCGCGCCCGGACAGGTTGACGACGATCAGCCCGTCCTTGCCCAGCTCCTTGCCGACCTCCAGGGCCCCGGCGAGCGCGTGGGCGCTCTCGATCGCCGGGATGATGCCCTCGGTACGGGAGAGCAGCCGCAGGGCCTGCATCGCCGCGTCGTCGGTGACCGCGCGGTACTCGCCGCGGCCGCTGTCCTTGAGGTAGGAGTGCTCGGGGCCGATGCCCGGGTAGTCGAGTCCGGCCGAGATCGAGTAGGGCTCGGTGATCTGGCCCTCCTCGTCCTGGAGGACGTACGACCGAGATCCGTGCAGGATGCCGGGCTCGCCGGCGGTCAGGGTCGCCGCGTGCTCGCCGGTCTCCACACCGTGCCCGGCGGGCTCGCAGCCGATCAGGCGTACGCCGCTGTCGGGGATGAAGGCGTGGAAGAGGCCGATGGCGTTGGAGCCGCCGCCGACACAGGCGACGGCCGCGTCGGGCAGCCGGCCGGCGCGCTCCAGGATCTGCCGCCGGGCCTCGACACCGATGACCCGGTGGAAGTCGCGGACCATGGCGGGGAAGGGGTGCGGGCCGGCGACGGTCCCGAACAGGTAGTGGGTGCGGTCGACGTTGGCGACCCAGTCGCGGAACGCCTCGTTGATGGCGTCCTTGAGGGTGCGGGAGCCGGACTTCACGGCGATGACCTCGGCGCCGAGCATCCGCATCCGGGCCACGTTGAGCGCCTGGCGCTGGGTGTCGATCTCGCCCATGTAGATGGTGCATTCGAGGCCGAAGAGCGCGCAGGCGGTGGCGGTGGCGACGCCGTGCTGGCCGGCGCCGGTCTCCGCGATGACGCGGGTCTTGCCCATGCGCCGGGTGAGCAGGGCCTGGCCGAGCACGTTGTTGATCTTGTGCGAGCCGGTGTGGTTGAGGTCCTCGCGCTTGAGGAAGATCCGCGCGCCACCGGCGTGTTCGGCGAAGCGCGGCACCTCGGTGAGGGAGCTCGGGCGCCCGGTGTAGTGGACGAGCAGGTCGTCGAGCTCGCGGGCGAACTCGGGGTCCGCCTTCGCCTTGTCGTACTCGACGGCGACCTCGTCCACGGCGGCGACCAGCGCCTCCGGGATGAACTTGCCGCCGTACGCGCCGAAGTAGCCCTCGGGGCTGGGGATGTGACCTTCGGGGTCGGGAATGAAGAACTCGCTGGGCATGCGGATACCTCGCAGGGGCGACAGCCCCGGTTACGGGATCGGACAGGGGTCAGGGAAGCCGGACGCACCCGCGCTCCGCGGTCACCGACGGGTCCGTCGGCGACACCACCGCCCTGCCGCGGGTCCGACCGCGCACCCGACGGACGTACCGTCGCGAGGACCGGGTGTGCCGGATTCCGGCTCGGTCCCTTGTGCGGGGTGGACGCGGCCCGGTCCACCTATGCCGTGGACTCGGCCCGGTCCACGTGTGCGGTGGATACGGCCCGGTCCACCTGTCCGGTGGACTCGGCCCGACGCACCCGTGAGATGGACCGGACCGGGGAGGGCGTGAGCGCGCGTACGCGCTCGGGCCATCGCATGCCGTTGACCTGACCCGGCTCGTCGCCGATGACGTAACGGACCCGGCGCCCGTGCACCCGGCGTGCGGGCGCCCGGCAGCCGCGCGGCCGACAGCCGCGGGCGAGCCGGGCGTAGGGGTCACGGGCCGCGGAAGGCACCGGGAGCGCGGCTGCGGAGGGCACGCACAGGCGCCCTTTCGGGTCCCCGGGGAGCGAGTGGTGCGCGACGGGCGGCAACGGGCCCTCGGCCTCCGCCCCGGGCCCGGACGAACCGGCCCGCGCCCGCGGGAACGCGCCGGCCGGAACCGGAGCGGCCGACCCCGCGCGCGCCGGTACGCCGTCGGGGCACGGGCCCGGACGGGGTACGGCGGGGGCGAGGGTCGGGATGGTCACCGGCGGGTCAGTCCCGTCCGTGCCGCAGGGCCGGGTGGGCGCCCGCGGCGACCAGGTCGGAGACGGCGGTCTTCGGGTCGCGGCCGGTGACGAGGGACTCGCCGACCAGGACCGCGTCGGCGCCCGCGTTGGCGTACGCGATCAGGTCGTGCGGGCCGCGGACACCGGACTCGGCGATCTTGACGAGGTTGTCCGGGATCTCGGGGGCGACGCGCTGGAAGGTCGTACGGTCGACCTTGAGCGTCTTGAGGTTGCGCGCGTTGACACCGATGATCTTCGCGCCGGCGTCCACCGCGCGCTCGACCTCGTCCTCGTCGTGCACCTCGACGATCGGCGTGAGCCCGATGGACTCGGCGCGCTCGATGAGGGACTCCAGGGCGGGCTGGTCGAGGGCCGCGACGATGAGCAGCGCCAGGTCGGCGCCGTACGCGCGGGCCTCCCACAGCTGGTACGACGTGACGATGAAGTCCTTGCGCAGGACCGGGATGTCCACGCGGGCGCGGACGGCCTCCAGGTCCGCGAGCGAACCGCCGAAGCGGCGCTGTTCGGTGAGGACGGAGATGACGGCCGCGCCGCCCGCCTCGTAGTCGGCCGCCAGGGCCGCCGGGTCCGCGATCGCGGCGAGCGCGCCCTTGGAGGGGCTGGACCGCTTGACCTCGCAGATGACCTTGACGCTGTCACCGCGCAGGGCGGCCACGCCGTCCTTGGCCGCAGGAGCCTTCGCCGCGCGTTCCTTGAGCTCGTCGAGGCTGACGCGCGCCTGCCGCTCCGCGAGGTCGGCACGGACTCCGTCGATGATCTCGTCGAGCACACTCACGCGAGCGGCCCCCTTCCCTGCGGTGGACGGTTGAAGCGGTGGAGCATTCGACCCGGGTGCACCGTCCCTGACGGAAAAGTCGGGTCACTGCGATGGTATCCGGAGGAAGGCGTAGCCCTCGCATCCGGTTGACGCCGGTCCCATTACCTGGACATTTGTCATTTGATCAAGGATGTAGCCAGCCGCCGGACGGCAGGTTCCGGACAACCGTGAAGACCAGCACCAACGCGCCCACGCTCCACAGATGGACCGGCCCGAGATCGAGCCGCACGGGCCGTCCACGTACCGCGCGGATCACCCAGACGGCCCACACCACCGCGAAGGCCAGGTAGCCGCCGACGGCGAGCGCGTTGTCCGTGAGCGCCGTGGCGAGGTCTCCGTGCACGAAGGCGTGGGCGCTGCGCAGACCGCCGCAGCCGGGGCAGTACAGGCCCGTGAGGCGCAGCAGCGGACAGACCGGGTAGTGACCGGGCTGATTGGGGTCGACGGCCCCGACGTACGCGAAGGTCCCGGCGACGACCGCGAGCACCCCGCCGGGAACACCGAGCCGCCGCACCACGGCACCGGCACCGGTACCGACACCGGACCCGGCACCGGACCCGGCCTGTGTCACCCTCTGGGTTTCGGCGTTCACCCGACGCATTCTGCCTCTCGCACGCGGCGGACGCTCGCCCGCGTACGCGGAAGGCGGCCCCGGCGTGTGCCGGGACCGCCTTCGGCGAAGCCTCGGTGGGTCAGGCGTCGGCGCCCACGGTCTCGCGCGCCGTGTGCGCGGGCTGCGCGGAAGAGGTCTTCGGCTGGCCCAGTCCCATGCTCCGCATGACCATGCCGACGACACCGCCGAGGACGACGACGACCATGCCGCCCCAGAAGCCCAGCGGTTCGGCCATCACCATGTAGGCACCCGCGATGCAGAAACCGATGAAGGCGATGATGACACCGGTCCAGGCGGCCGGGGTGTGACCGTGGCTGCTGCCCGCCATGACTTGCTCCTCGTTGCTGTATGCGTGTGTGAGTCGGACGCTCACCGTCCATTGTCCCGTACGTGCGGGCCCGCGGTGAGCGGGGGGTCGTCGCTCGCGCGTCCGTCCGGCCGAGTCACGACGAAGGACCCGGGGCGAACGGCCCCGCGGGTGCCGGGACCTAGGTCCCGGCGGGGTCGGGACCGGTCGGGTCCTCGCCGCGGTCGAGGGCCTTCCAGAGGTCCTCGGGGCGGTCCGGGTCGACCGGCTTGACCTTGCGGGGCCGGGGCCTGCCGTCCCGCTCGTAGCGGCCGGACATGGCGGGCCACAGCCGTCCGTAGCGCACGGCGAGCAGCCCGGCGAGCAGGATGAGCGCTCCGCCCGCCGCGGCCACGTACGGCCAGACGGTGTGGCTGAGCCCGCTCGCGGTGGCGGCGGTGTTGCCCGAGGCGGCGGCGGCCCGCTCGTCGAGGGCGGAGCTGTCGCCCGCGCCGAGGACGGCGGCGACGACCGTGCCGGCGCCGGAGAGCGCGAGCAGCGCGGAGACCAGGAGGCGGGCGGAGCGGCGTACGGCGAAGACGGCGACGAGCGCGGCGAGGCCCACTATGGCGAGCGCCGCGGGCACACCCGTGACGTCGCTGCCCTTGGCGGTCAGCGGGAAGGCTCCGCCGGCCACGGTCGCGGTCCCCTCCGCCCAGCTCTGCCGGGTGGACAGCAGGGCCACTGCCGCGCCGAGCGCGCCGCTCAGCAGGGTCACGGCGAGGCTGCGCCGGCCGGACCGGTCGGGTCCCGCGGCTTCGGATCGGGGGTGAGGTACAGCAGTCACGTACCCCACTATCGCCTGAACCCCGGGCGAACCGTCACCCGGGGCTCACGTGAGACTCGTCCTATCGGCCGCGTGGACGGCCCGGGACAGGGGTGGCACCGCCCCGGGTCGCCGTTGTGGCACCCCGCGTCGCGGTCTACCGCCCGAGCCGATTCGCGGTGTGCACCGCGCGCAGGACCGCCGCCGCCTTGTTGCGGCACTCGTCGTCCTCCGCGGCCGGCACCGAGTCGGCGACGATGCCGGCACCGGCCTGGACGTACGCCGTGCCGTCGCGCAGCAGGGCCGTACGGATGGCGATGGCGGTGTCGGAGTCGCCGGCGAAGTCCAGGTAGCCGACGCAGCCGCCGTACAACCCGCGCCGGGAGGGCTCCAGTTCGTCGATGATCTGCATCGCGCGCGGCTTGGGCGCGCCGGAGAGGGTGCCGGCGGGGAAGCAGGCGGTGAGCACGTCGAAGGCCGTACGGCCCGCGGCGACCCGGCCGGTCACCGTGGAGACGATGTGCATGACGTGCGAGTACCGCTCGATGGACATGAAGTCGACGACCTCGACGGAACCGGGCTCGCAGACCCGTCCGAGGTCGTTGCGCCCCAGGTCGACGAGCATGAGGTGCTCGGCGCGCTCCTTGGGGTCGGCGAGCAGCTCGTCGGCGAGGGCCTGGTCGTCCTGGACGGTCGCGCCGCGCGGCCGGGTGCCCGCGATGGGGTGCACCATCGCCTGCCCGTCCTCGACCTTGACCAGGGCTTCCGGGGAGGAGCCGACGACGTCGAAGCCGTCGAAGCGGAACAGGTACATGTACGGCGACGGGTTGGTCGCCCGGAGTACCCGGTAGACGTCCAACGCGCTGGCGGTGCACGGCGTTTCGAAGCGCTGGGAGGGGACGACCTGGAAGGCCTCTCCGGCCCTGATGCGCTCCTTGATGTCCTCGACGGCGTCCTGGAAGTCGGGGCCGCCCCAGAGCGCGGTGTACTCGGGGAGCTCGGAGGGCGGGAGCGCGGCGGGCGGCTGGGACACCGCGCGCGAGAGGTCGGCCTCCATGGCGTCGAGACGGGCGACGGCGTCCGCGTAGGCCTCGTCGACGCCGGTGTCCAGGTCGTTGTGGTTGATCGCGTTGGCGATCAGCTGGACCGAGCCGTCCCAGTGGTCCAGGACGGCGAGGTCGCTGGTGAGCAGCATGGTCAGCTCGGGCAGCTTCAGGTCGTCCCGCTCGCCGGGGCCGATCTTTTCCAGGCGGCGCACGATGTCGTAGCCCAGATAGCCGACCATGCCGCCGGTGAACGGGGGCAGTCCCTCGCCCTGCGGGGTGTGCAGTGCCTCGATGGTGGCGCGCAGGGCCGCGAGCGGGTCGCCGTCCACGGGGACGCCGACGGGCGGGGTGCCGAGCCAGTGCGCCTGTCCGTCCCGCTCGGTGAGGGTCGCGGCGGAGCGGACGCCCACGAAGGAGTAGCGGGACCAGGACAGGGAGGTGCGGCCGTTCTCCGCGGATTCGAGCAGGAACGTGCCGGGGCGCTCGGCGGCCAGCTTGCGGTAGAGCGCGACCGGCGTGTCGCCGTCCGCGAGCAGTTTGCGGCTGACGGGGATGACACGGCGGTCGGTGGCCAGCTTGCGGAACGTCTCGAGGTCCATGGCGGCTGACCTTACTGATTCCGGGCGGGTACGCCGGAATCGGCGTCCTCGGGGCGGTGGCCGGGGTCCTTCAGCAGCACGTCGGCGTCGAAACAGGTGCGGGCTCCGGTGTGGCAGGCGGCGCCCACCTGGTCGACGCGCACGAGGACGGTGTCGGCGTCGCAGTCCAGCGCCACGGACTTGACGTACTGGAAGTGGCCGGAGGTGTCGCCCTTGACCCAGTACTCCTGGCGGCTGCGCGACCAATAGGTGCAGCGGCCCGTGGTGAGGGTGCGATGCAGCGCCTCGTCGTCCATCCAGCCGAGCATCAGCACCTCACCGGTGTCGTACTGCTGGGCGATGGCGGGGACGAGCCCGTCGGCGCTGCGCTTGAGGCGGGCGGCGATCTCGGGGTCCAGGCTGCTGGGCGAAGGCGTGCTGGTCATGGGTGCCATTGTGCCGCGCCGGACCGTCGCACCCGGCCGTTGTCCACAGGCCGGACCCCCGTGGCCGGCCCCGGGCGGATCCCGCCGGATCCGGCCCGCTCTCCACTGGGCGCGGCGGCTACCCGGTCGTAGGCTTGCTGACATGTCGACCCATGCGAAGCGTGAACGACTTCTCCTCGCCGATCTGTTGGAGGCGGTGGGCCCGGACGCGCCCACCCTGTGCGAGGGCTGGACCAGCCGGGATCTCGCCGCGCACGTGGTCGTGCGTGAGCGCCGCCCCGACGCCGCCGGCGGCCTCCTCGTCAAGCAGCTCGGGCCCCGCCTGGAGCGGGTGATGACGGAGTTCGCCGAGAAGCCGTACGAGGAGCTGATCCGGCTGGTCCGTACCGGGCCGCCCCGCTTCTCGCCCTTCTCCCTGAAGCAGATCGACGAGGCGTCGAACGTGGTCGAGTACTACGTCCACACCGAGGACGTGCGGCGCGCTCGGCCGGGCTGGACGCCGCGGGAGCTGGACGCGGTGTTCCAGGAGGCCCTGTGGTCGCGTCTGGACCGCACGGCCCGGCTGATGGGCCGCGGCGCCCCGACGGGTGTGGTCCTGCGCCGCCCGAACGGCCAGACGACGGTGCTGAACAAGGGCACGCCGGTCGTGACGGTGACCGGCGAGCCCTCGGAGCTGCTGCTGTTCGCGCTCGGCCGGCAGGGTGTGGCGGACGTCGAACTGGACGGCGACAAGGACGCGATCGCCAAGCTGCACGAGGCGAAACAGCTGGGGATCTGACGACTCCGGGCCGCCCGGCGCTTCGCCCGACACCGGCCGCCGTGCCACCCGGACCCTTCGGCGGTCGGCGAACCGCCGGACCTTCAGTGGCCATCGGTCGCCAGACTTTCGGCAGCAGACGGTCACCGGACCCCTTCAGCGACCGACGTTCAGCCGGGCAGTTCGGCGTTCCGCAGGTCTCGGACGCCCAGGGCCAGGACGCCGCCGAGGGCGCCGCTTGACCTCCGGCCCTTCCGTGCGAACGGTCACCCGGGGGTCCGGCGTTCCGTAGACCCCGCACACCCAGGGCGAGGACGCCGCCCAGGCCCGCCGCCGGGCCGCCGGCCCCTTCCCTGGCCATCGGCCACCGGGCCTCCTCGGGAGCGAACGGTCAGCCGGGCAGTTCGGCGTTCCGCAGGTCTCGGACGCCCAGGGCCAGGACGCCGCCGAGGGCGCACACCGCGGCGCTGGTGACGAAGACGGGGCCGGTGCCCCACCAGCCGATCGCGGCGGCGGTCAGCGGCATGCTGAGCGGGGCGAGGCCCAGGCTGACGATGCCGGCGACGGCGCTGACCCGGCCCAGGTAGGCGGGGTCGGACTGGGTCTGGAGCAGCGCGCCGCACACGGCACCGCTGAGCCCGGCGAGCAGTCCGACGAGCAGGGCGACCCCGACGGCCGCCGCGACGTTCGGTACGAAGGCGAGCGCGCCGATCGCGACCGAGCCCGCCAGGATCGCCACCGCGGCCAGACGTCCCGCGTGCGGCAGCCGCCCCCGCACGGTCAGCAGCAGCGCGGCGGCCCCCGCGCCGGTCCCGAACCCGGCGAGCACCCAGCCCATCCCGGACGCGCCCCAGCCCCGCCGGTCGGCCAGCAGCGCCAGGCCCACGTTCAGCGGCCCGACGAATCCGAGGTCGCCGAGGGCGATGGCGGCGATGAGCGGGGCGAGGACGCGGTGGCGCCGGATGTAGCGCAGCCCTCCGCGGAGGTCCCGCCAGGCGGTGGCCCGCGCGGGCCTCCCCGGCGCGGCACCCTCACTGTCCGCGCCGTCCGCGCCGTCCGCGCCGTCCGCGCCGACGGCCACGCGCGCGTGCCCCGTGTCCTCCGGGGCACGTGTCCCGGCGGACCCGTCCTCGTCGCCCGCGGGCAGCTCCCGCATCCGTACGGAGATCAGCAGCGGCACCGACACGGCGATCAGCATCCCCGCGAGCCCGAAGGCCGCCGCCGCTCCCCCGAGTGCCACCCCGAGACCGCCGAGCGGTGCGCCGACCACGTTGGAGAAGCGGATCGCCAGGCCCCGCATCCCCTGGACGCGGGCGAGTTGGTCGCGGCTCGTGATGCGGGCCGGCAGGGCACCCACGGCGGGCATGAAGACCGCGTCGACGATGCCGAACACGACGGCGAGCAGGGCCAGCGGCCACAGGCCCGGGCTGGTCGCGAACAGCAGCGCGGCGAGGGCGAGTACGGCGACGCAGCGCACGGCGTCGCTGCCGATGACGACTCTCCGCGGCCCGAACCGGTCGGCGACCACGCCGCCGCCGAGCATCAGCAGCGCCCGGGGCACCGCGCTCACGGTCATCACCAACCCTGCCTGCGCGGGCGTTCCGGACTGCACGGCCGCCCAGGACAACGCGATGTAGCAGATGTTGTCGCCGATCATCGACGAGGCGTAGGCGCCGAGCCAGCGCAGGACGTTGCCGTCGCGGTGGGCAGGCCGGCCGGGAGCCCGGGTGGCGGGCGGTACGACGGTCGTGGTCACGGGGCCGGGTCCTCTAGGGGTCGGACGCGGAACGGGAATCCGTACAGGTGCAGGGCGACGTTCTCGCGCCCTTCGGTGGCGTCGGCCGCTTCGTCCGTGCGGCCCTTCTCGTCGTACTTCCTGACGACGGCGAGCAACTCCTGGTGGAGATCGGCCAGTTCGGCCGGGGTCAGGCGCAGGGTGGACTCGGAGTCCGACGCCGCCGTGGTCCACTCGGCGCCCCAGGCGTGCCGCTCGTCCAGAAAGCGCCGGTAGAGCTCGGCGCGCTGGTCGACGAGGAGCCGGGCGAACGCGGTGTGGGCGGCGGACTTCTCCGGCGCGCTCCGGAAGTCCTCGTCGTGGACGCTCAGCCCTTCCGACGAGGGCTGCCACCAGCGCTCACGGCCGTCACCGCTGCGCGGCTCGGCCTCCTCGATCAGCCCGTGCTCGGCGAGCTTGCGCAGGTGGTAGCTGACGAGCGAGGGCGCCTCGTCGACCTGCTCGCCCAGCTGGGAGGCGGTGGCCGCACCCGCGATGTGCAGGGCGCGGTACAGCCGCATCCGCAGCGGATGGGCGATCGCCTTCAGCGTGCCCAGGTCAGTGATCCGGCGGTCTTCCTCGCGTGCCATGCCCTCACGGTAGATATGAAAGAAAAGTTGCGCAATAAAAACTGCGCAACTTTCCTTTCGCGTCTGGCCGAACCGAAACCCCGGCAGATAGAACCCCGGCAGGCAAAACCCAGGCACCCGGTGACCGGGGTTTCACCGACGAACGCGATCAGCGCACGGAGCGCCGTGCGCGGACGGCGTCCCTGCGGCCGCTCACGGATCGAGCAGCGTGTGGGCGGCCAGGGCCAGTGACAGTTCCACGACATCAGCGGGCCGGGTCAGGGAGCGGCCGGTGAGCTGTTCGCAGCGGCGCAGCCGGTTCAGGACCGTGTTGCGGTGGCAGTAGAGGCGGCCGGCGGCCCGCTGGGCGGACCCGTCGCAGGCGAGCCAGGCCGTCAGGGTGTCGAGCATGACGTCCCGGTCGGACAGGTCCAGCCGCAGCAGCGGCCCGAGAACCCGCTCGGAGAGCGCCGCGCCGAGGACCGGCGCGGAGACGACGAGCGCGGCGGGCAGGTGTTCCTCCAGCACGACGGTTCCGCCGGATCGCGGGCAGGCGCGCAGCGCCGTGTCGGCCAGCCGGCGGGCGTCACCGATCGCCGCGAGGCCTTCCACCACCGGGCTCACGCCGATCCTGGCCACCGGCGGGGCGGTCAGCCGGCGGGCGATCTCCCCCGCGTCCACGTCGAGCCCGTGCGTCCGGGGGCGCTCCCCGCCGCGGGGGTCGCCGCCGTCCGGAGCTCCCTCGGCCACCGGGGCGGGCCTCGGCTCGGGACCGGCGTCGAGGAGGCCGTTCTCGTGGCCGTGACCGGGTTCGTCCCCGTCGTAGGGGTGGTCGCCGAGCAGGACGATGCCGTAGCTCCCGCCGCTGTCCCGGTCGCGGTACCAGAGGACCCGCAGACCCGAGAGGTGCACCTGGCCCCGCACGTCCGCCAGTGCCCGGCCGACGGGCAGACGGGCCAGCACGACCGCGAACCGGCCCTGTTCGGGAAGCCCCAGGGCGGCCGCGGTGGCCGGCAGATCGGCGATCCGGGCGGTGCCGTCGAGCAGCGCGGCCGTCATCAGCCGCAGCCGGTTCTCCCGGCGCCACATCAGCTCGCGTTCCGTCTGGCGGTAGGCGTCCGCCACGACGGCGCAGTGGTCGTCGACGAAGTTCCACACGTCGGCGGCCACATGCACCAGCAGACGCGCGTCGGACGGGCGGCGGCGGGTCGTCTCGTCGACGAGCTCCTGCCAGACCATTCCGCCGCCCAGCCGGAAGGCGCGGAGCAGGGCGTCCAGCGGCAGGCCGCGTTCGGCGCGCGCCCTGCCGATGGCCCAGGAGCAGCGACGGGCGTCCTCGCGCAGTTCACCGGGCCGGATCAGCGATCCGACGTTGAGCCGCAGCGAGCGCTGCACCTCGTCGCGCACGCTCTCCGCGTCGGCCTCCATGGCCGCGCGGTACGCGGGTTCGCGCTCCCTGAGGAGGTCCATCAGACGTTCGGTGAGTTCGGGAAGCCCGGCCATCAGGGCCCGGGCGGCGCGGTGCAGCACCGAGAGTGCCTCCGCGTCGGCGACCGGGCGGGCGGCGGCTACCCGGGGCCGCGGTCCGGGCAGGGTCCGCACATGGGCGGGTACGAGGTGCTGCATCGCTGTCCTCCACCGGAGTCGGCTCGGTCCGGGACGCCCGGTCGGCCGACGCGCGGCACACGGGTGCTCCGGACCTCCTGATCCCGCAGGATGACATACCGCCCGGTCGGTACCTAGGGGTGTGCGGTGGTCTTCTCCGCCCGGTCCACCCATCGGGAGAGCTCGACACGCGAGCGGACCCCCAGGGCGGCGAAGACATTGCGCAGGTGGTGGTCCACGGTGCGGGGGCTCACGGACAGCCGCAGCGCCACCTCTCGGTTGGTGGCCCCCTCGGCCACGCAGCGGGCGATCCGCAGCTGCTGGGGGGTCAGGACAGCGAGCGGACCGTCCGGCTCGCACGGTCCGGCGTCCCCGGTGGCCCGCAGTTCGGCCCTCGCCTGCGCGGCCCAGCCGAGCGCCCCGCCCCGCTCGAAGGACACCAGCGCGTCCCGCAGCCGGCCGCGGGCCTCACCCGGTCTGCGCCGGCGCCGCAGCCAGGCGCCGTACAGGAGCTGGGTGCGGCCGCGCTCGAAGTCCCCCGTCACCTTGTCGTGACGGGCGAGCGCGGTGGTGAACAGCGCCTCGCGTTCCTCGGGGCCGCTCAGCAGCGCACGGCAGCGGGCCAGTTGGGCCGGGGCCTGGGGATCGGCGCCCTGCGCGGCCCAGTGGGCGAACTCGGCCAGCGCGGACCGGGCGGCTTCCGCCTGGCCGGTGCGGGCCGCGGCCTCCACGAAGCAGGGGACAGCGAGCATCCGTACCGCGAAGTGACCACGGCGCGGGCCGGCGCCGACCAGGGGGCCGAGCCGCGCGGCGGCCTCGGCGAGCCGGCCGCCGGCCAGATCGGCGCGGGCCCGCGCCCACTGCGCCAGTGTGGCCGCCTGCGCGAGACCGTGGGGCGCGGCGACGTGTTCGGCGGCGGCGGCATGCTCCGCCACGGCCTCCGAGGACCCCTCGACCGACGCCACCAGCGCGAGGATCGCGTGGTGATGCGCCGCGAGGTTGTCCTGACCGGCGCCGAGGGCCGTGCGCAGGCCGTCCTCGGCGTGGGCGCGGGCGCGGGCGTGCCGGCCGGCGCGCAGCTCTCCGTAGGCCAGGCGTTCCAGTGCCTGGGCGATCAGGATGTGCGGGCCCCGGGCCCTGGCGACGGCCAGCGCACGGGAGTTGGCGCGGCAGGCGGCGGGGAGATCACCGACGACGAGGGCGGCGCCCCCGGCCCGTAGGAGGACCTCCGGGCTGTCGAGGATTCCGGCCGCCCCCGCTCCGGCCACCACCTCCCGCAACGGCTGCCGTCCGCTGTCCAGACGACCGTGCATCACGGCGGACATGCCCGCCCGGTACGCCGCGAGCCGCAGGTCGGGTTCCGGCCGCGCCGGGGTGAGGTCCAGGGCTTCCCGGCAGGCCGCCGCGTCACCCATCGCCCAGGACGCCTCCACGGCGGCGAGCCGGGCGGCCAGGGCGCGGTGCGGGTCGGTGGAAGCCAGTGACTCGGCGGCCAGCAGCAGGGCTTCACGGGCGTCGGCGACCGGGCCGTCCTGAAGGGCGAGCTGTCCGCTCACCAGTTGGGCCGAGCCGCGCACGACGTCGTGCGGCCCCTCGCACCCGGCCTGTGCGAGCAACTCCCGGGCTCGGTGCGGCAGGCCCGCCAGCCGGGCCTGATCGGCGGCCTGGATCAGGCGGACGGCGCGCAGGCCCTCGTCGACGGCCAGCTCGGCCGACCGCGCCCAGGCCGCCGAACGCTCCGCGTGCGTCGGTCCGCCGCCCGGCAGCGCCGCCGCCGCGGCGAGCGCGTCGCCGAGGCGGGGTGCGGGAGCGGTGGCCGCCGAGGCCCGGTGGAAGAGGACGGGCAGGGCTTGCGGGCCCCCGGTGTGGGCGGCGGCCAGCAGACGGTGGGCCGCGCGCCGGCGGGCGGGCGGGACGGTCGCGTAGACGGTGCGGGCCGGGCCCGGATCGACGACCCGGACGCGGCCTCCGGTGAGCCGGAGCAGTCCCGCGGCCTCGGCGGCGTCGAGGGCGTCCGTGGCAGAACCGCCGGCCCCGGCCGCCCCGAGAACCACCGCGGCGTCCACCCCGGCGGCCCTCATGTCCCACGCTCGCTCGGCCTCCACCACCAGCAGCAGGCCCGCCAAGGCCTCGCGCAGGACGTCCGGGCACTCGATGCCGTCCAGGACGGCGGATGCGGCGGGGCCGACGCCCTCGACGTCGAACCTCCCGGCGGGACCGAAGGATTGAAGGCCCGACAACTCACCGACCGGCCCCCGGCCCGTTCCGGACGGGGCACCGGACCGAGTGCGGGACGGCGTACCGGCCGACGCACCGGGCCGGGTGCCGGGCGGTGTACCGGCCGACGCACCGGGCCGAGTGGCGGGCGGTGTACCCGCAGACGTACCGGGCCGGGCGCCGAGCGGTGTGCCGGGCTCGGCCTCCTCTCCGAACCCCGGTGACGGGGTGTCGGGCTCGACCACGTCTCCGAACCCCGGTGACGGTGTGCCGGGCTCGACCACGTCTCCGAACCCCGGTGACGGGGTGTCGGGCGGAGGTGGGTCGTATACCGCGGGTGCGTGGCCGGGGCCGGGGCCCCTACCGGCGCGGCCGGCCAGGGGGTCCGGACGCTCCGGACGCCGGCCCGTGCTCCCGTCGCCGGGACCGGCGGGACGGAGAAGTGCCGCCGGGCCGGGTTCGGTGGGCCCAGGCGCCGTGAAACCCGGCGCCTGGAGGGATTCCTGCTCCCGCCCGGGAGCGGTTGGCCGACCGGGGTCGCAGCCCGGGCCCGGCTCGTCCGACGCACCCCGAGCGGGCGGCGGTAATGGTCTCCGGCCCGCCGTCCGGAGTGGACTTCGCGCAGTCGCGTTTCCCGTCACGACCGCCACGTTACTTCCGCGTAAACGAAGGCGGAAGTCCCGCGTTCGCTTGTCCCCGCGGGCGGGGGAAGCCCCTGTGACCTGGGCGGACAGGGGCCTCGTGGGGGCGTCGGCTGGGCGTGCTCCCAGGCTCGGCCCGCAAGGCTTGTGCGCCCGCACAAGGACCACGGCCGCCTCGGGGCCACCCCCGCACGCGGGTGACGGCCACCGGAACGGCGGCCGTCACCTGTGCACGGGTCGGACCGTGCCGGTATGCACGGGTCGGACCGTGCCGGGCGGTCAGGAGGTGTGCGGGCAGTTGCCCCGGTACTCGGCGATCGTCAGCGAGGCCTGCGGCAGCGGGCAGAGGAACTGCTCGTAGCGGGTGTCATTGTCGATGAACCGCTTCAGCCACGAGATGCTGTACTTCGCGATCGTGGTGTTCGAGCTGTTGGGCGTGAAGTGGGTGGCGCCCCTGAGTTCCAGATAGGCCTTGTCGAGCGTGCTCGGCAGACTGGTGTAGAAGGGCTGGGAGTGCGTGGCCACCGGTGCGATCGTGTCGCCGTCGGCGCCCACGATCAGGGTCGGCGTCTTGATCTCCGGCCAGGTGGTGTCCAGGTTCCAGCCGGTGAGCGGGATCGCCGCCTGGAGCGAGGGGCGGCTCTTCGCGGCCTCCAGAGTGCCGCCACCGCCCATCGAGTGGCCCATGACCCCGGGCCGGCTGCTGTCGATCCTGGTCCGCACCGAACTGCTCTTGGTCAGGTAGTCGAGCGCGGCCAGCAGCTGCCGGCCACGGCTGTCGGGCTGGTCGAGGGTGGTGTTGGTGTCGATGGTGAACACCACGAAGCCCTGGGAGGCGAGCCGGGGCCCGAGCCAGGAGATGGACGACTGGTAGGCCGTGTACCCGGGTGAGATGACGACCGCGCCGAAAGTGCCGTCGCTGGTCGAGGTCGGGTAGTAGACGGTGCCGCCGCCGAAGCCGCTCACGGACAGCGAGGAGACGGTGGTCTGGGAGACGGCGTACGACCCGCGGGCGGCCTCGATACTGGCGACCGTGGGTGCGGGGCCGCGCTCGTACGGGTTCGCGGCGGCCTGCGCCGAGACGACCGGTGCTCCGTCGGCCTGCGCTCCGGTGGCCTGCGCGGCGACGAGGCCGCCCGCGGCGAGGAGCACCGCGAGGCCGGCCCGCGCCAGACGGCTGTTGAGCCGGTGCGGGCGGCGGGGGGACGGATCGGGGCCGACGGGTGCGGCGGGGAAGGGGCGGTTCGGCTGCTGCACGGTGGGTGCGTCCTCTCGGTGAGGGAGGACGGACCCGCGCCGCGGCCGGAGCGCCGCCCTGGCATGGGTCGGAAGGCGCACGCTGCGATGACGGCGGGGGTCCGTCTCGGTGGTTGCGGTGGCAACTGTCCGCCCCGGACCCGGCCCGTACATCGGCAGAATCACCGGTCTTGGCCCGCACGCCCCCGCACCCGGCACACCCCGCCGGAGCCCGCACCCCGACCCGACCCCGCGGCGCCGAGGTCCGCAGCGCACGGTGCCGCAGCGCACGGTGCCGCAGCGCACGGTGTACGGCGCACGGTGTACGGCGCACGGTGCCGCGGCGCGCGGTGTACGGCGCACGGTGCCGCGGCGCACGGTGTACGGCGCACGGTGTACGGCGCACGGTGCCGCGGCGCGCGGTGTACGGCGCCGAGGTCCGCGGTGTATGGCGCATGGCGCCGAGGTCCGCGGCGCACGGCGCACGGCGCTCCCGCGCAGGACAACGGCCCGCACCCGGCAGCGGAGGCTGCCCGGGTG